>NZ_JAVHLH010000216.1:0-966 GCF_031082345.1 Brevundimonas sp.
CGCCATGGACTGGGCTCGCGGCCGCCGACGTTCCGGCCCGCCCCCGTCGGCGGCGCGCCGCACGACCAAGGCGTCGCCGAGGTCCGAGAGGCGCAGGCCGATGGCGTAGCCGATCCCCCACAGGCCCAGCGGCAGGAACAGGACGCCGGCCCCGATCGCCGCGCCGGGCAGGCGCAGCGCCGCGAAGGCCATGCGCACCAGCCCCACGATGGCGTCGCCCCACAATCCGCCCAGTCCAGCCGCCAGCGGCCAGGCGGCCGGCTGGGCCAGGGCCGAGAGGGCGGCGGACAGGCTGAGCACCCCGACAGTGGCGGAGAAGGCCTTGAAGGGGGTCGGCTTGAGCCGTTGCTGGACCGCGTCGCCGATGGCGCCGGCGAGGCCGAAGGCGATCAGCAGCAGGGCGGCTGGCCAGGCGGCCAGCCCCAGCGACTGCATGAACAGGTCGGCGAACAGGGCGCCGTTCAGGCCCAGCCAGTTGGTGGGCTCGGCGGAAGAGGCCGCGTTGAGACTGGGGTCGGCCGGATTCCACGAGATCAGCGCCGCCAGCAGCAGGGCCGCGAGCAGGGCCTGCAGCACGCCGCGGAACCGCACCGCGAAGGGCGCCGCCCAGACGATGCGGGCGCTCTCGAAGGCGCGGTGGCCGAGGGCGAGGGCGGCGGACATGCGGCGGCGGACTCCGGACGAAACGGGAACTCCGACGGTTGTCGCCCGGACAGGGTTAAGGGGCTGTTTACCTGATGGCCCAGCCCCCGGACCCGCTTCCACTTTGCCGCACTGGACCTGGCGACGCTGCGGCGCGACAACCGGTTCATGACCGAGACCGACCGCTACGACGTCATCATCGCCGGGGCCGGACTGGCCGGGGCGACCTTCGCCCTCGCGGCCGCCCAGGGCGGGCTGAAGGTAGTGCTGATCGACCCGCAGCCGTTCTCGGCCCAGCTGGCCCCGTCGTTCGACGGCCGCTCG
>NZ_JAVHLH010000216.1:976-4726 GCF_031082345.1 Brevundimonas sp.
TCGACCTTCCGGATGCTCGATGCGCTCGGCGTCGGCGAGGGGCTGCGGCCGCACGCCTGCCGCATGGACCGCATTCTGGTGACCGACGGACGCCGGCCCGGGGCCGCCTCCCGCCCCGCCTCGTCCGCCTTCCTGCGCTTCGACGCCGACGAGATTGGCGACCGCACCGACGGCGAGCCGCTGGGATATATGGTCGAGAACCGGCGCATCCGCGTGGCCCTGGCCGAGGCGGTGACGGCGGCGGGGATCGAGGTCCGGGCCCCGGCCTCGGTCGAGCGGGTCGAAGCCGGCCCCGGTCTGGCGACGGTGATCCTCGCCGGGGGCGACAGCCTGCGCGCGCCGCTGGTGGTCGGGGCCGAGGGCCGCAACTCGCCGGTGCGGCGCGCGGCGGGCATCGAGACGGTCGGCTGGGGCTACGGCCAGAGCGGCGTGGTGGCCACCGTGTCCATGGGTCGGGACCACGGCAACGTCGCCCATGAATATTTCCTGCCCTCCGGCCCGTTCGCCATCCTGCCGCTTACGGAACAGCGGGCCAGTCTGGTCTGGACCGAGACGACCCGGCGGGCCGAGGCGCTGAGGGCGGCGTCGGACGAGGTCTTCCACGCCCATCTGATGCGGCGGTTCGGGGATTTCCTCGACGAGGTCTCGGTGATGGGGCCGCGCTTCGTCTATCCGCTGTCGCTGCAGCTGGCGGAGGACCTGACGGCGCCGCGCATCGCCCTGATCGGCGACGCGGCGCACGGGGTCCACCCGGTGGCCGGTCAGGGACTGAACATGGGGCTGAAGGACGCGGCGGCCCTGGCCGAGGTGCTGGTCGAGGCCGTGCGGCTGGGCGAGGATATCGGCTCGGAGACGGTGCTGGACCGCTACGCCCGCTGGCGGCGCTTCGACAATGCGGCCCTGGCGGCCGGCTTCGACGGCTTCGTGCGGCTGTTCTCCAATGATCTGGCCCCGGTGCGGCTGGCGCGGGACCTCGGCATCGCCGCCGTCAACCGCATCGCCCCGCTGCGCCGCGCCTTCATGCACGAGGCCGGCGGCGCGACCGGCGACCTGCCGCGATTGCTGCGCGGAGAGGCTCTCTAGGAGGGCGCGCTATCGCTCGGCGCACGGCGGCTCGCAGCGTGAGCGCGGACGGCGCCGCCTGGGCGCCGCTAGTCGAGCTTGCGGGCTTCCTCGGCCAGCATGATCGGCACGCCGTCGCGGATGGGGAAGGCCAGTTTGGCGTTCTTCGAGACCAGTTCCTGGCGCTCGCGATCGTAAGTCAGCCGGCCGCGGGTGACGGGGCAGACCAGCACCTCAAGCAGGCGAGGGTCGACGGAGGCGGGGGTGTGGAAGGCGTCGCTCATCGGATCACTATTGCATCGAAGGCGTATCGCCGTCGCCTGATTCCGCCGCGTCGATGGTCATCAGCGCGGTCAGGACTCCGGAGCGGTCGGTCAGGCTGGCGGCCTCCAGCAGCGCCTGCTTCTCGGACGGTTCGAACGGCAGGGCCATGGACAGGCTGTTGATCAGGGCCTCGGGCGGGGCAGTCTCGGCGGTGTCCCAGTCGATGTCGAGGCCGCGCGTCTCCAGATAGGCGCGCAGGGCGTCGAGCAGGCTGTCGCGGTCGAGCCCGACGTCGTCCACGGGCGGGGCGGCGAGGTCGGCTTCGAAGCTGGTGAAGTCCGCGCGGACCTGCCGGTAGGGGGCCTGGGTCGGCAGTTCGCTGGCGAGGCGGAAGCGGGCGCAGCCGGTCAGGGTGATCAGGTACCGGCCGTCCGAGGTTTCAGCGAAGCTGGTGATGCGGCCGGCGCAACCCACGGGCGACAGGCCGGGCAGGCTGAGCGACCCGGGACGGGGCTGGATCATGCCGATGATCCGGTCGCCGGCCATCGCATCGTCGATCATGTTCAGATAGCGCGGCTCGAAGATGTTCAGCGGCAGCTGGCCGCGCGGCAGCAGGATGGCGCCGGGCAGGGGAAAGACCGGGATGACCTGCGGCAGGTCCGCGGCCCTGACATAGCCCTGCGCCATGCGGATTCCCCTAGGCGAACAGGATGGAGGACAGACGGCGGCGGCCGTCCCGGGCGATTTCCGACGCGGGGCCGGCGGCCTCGAATACGGTCAGCAGCTGCTTGCGGGCGGCCTGGTCGTTCCACTCGCGCTCGGCGGCGACGATGGCCAGCAGACTGTCTACCGCGCCCTGCAGATCGCCGGCGGCGGCCTGGGCCAGCGACAGGTCGTAGCGGGCCTGGAGGTCCGTCGGATCGGCGGCCACGCGCGCCTCCAGCTCGGCGCTCGCCCCCGTCGGCGCGGCCGAGGCCAGGGCCAGCTGCGCCCGGATCGACTGGATCTGGGCGTTCTTCGAGTCCGCGGGCGCCATGGCGAGGGTCTGGCGGGCCTGGTCGGGGTCGCCGTCGGCGAGATAGACGCGGGCCATGCCGGCGATGGCGCCCTCGTGCCCCGGCTCCAGCGTCATCACCTGGGCGAAGGCCTGGGCGGCGCCGCCGAGGTCGCTCAGCGCCAGCGATTCCTCGCCCATCGACATCAGCTGTTCGATATCGGAGTTGGCGCTGGTCCCGCCGGTCAGCTTGTCGATGAAGGCCTTGAGTTGGCTCTCGGGCACTGCGCCCTGGAAGCCGTCAGCGGGCTGGCCGTCGACGAAGGCGTAGACGGTGGGGATCGACTGCACCCGCAGCTGGCCGGCGTAGGCCGGGTTCTTGTCGACGTCGATCTTGACCAGTTTGACGGCGCCGCCGGCGGCGCGGACGGCCTTTTCCAGCATCGGCGTCAGGGTGCGGCACGGTCCGCACCACGTTGCCCAGAAATCAACCAGCACCGGCTGGGTCTTCGAGGCCTCGACGACATCGGCCATGAAGCCGGCGTCGGAGCCGTCCTTGATCAGGTCGTCAGGCAGGGCGGTGGGGTCGGCGAGGCTCATGGGCGTCCTTGGGGTCGATCCTGTGGTCGGAAAAGGCGTAACGCGGCAGCCCCAAGATGGTCGCGGCGACCGTTCGTCTCAAGGGACGGGCTCAGGAAGGATCGCCCCCCGCTCCGGCGGGGCTGAGCTTCCAGCGAATCTTGGTTTCGGAATCGGTGCGGGCCGAGCCGCGCACGACGATCTGCAGCGAGCGGCGGGTCAGGCCTTCGTCGATATGCACCGAGGGCTCGATGGCGACGTCGGGCCCGTCGGTGCGGAACCACCAGCCCCGGCCGGAATGTCCGCGCAGCAGGATGGAGCGGCGGTCGCGGGCCAGCGAGGCCTGGACGCCCGGCTCCAGCTGGAAGCGCACGGCGTAGGGGGCGGCGATGGCGCGCACCACCTCCTTCTGACCCGGGGCGGGGTGCAGCCGTTCCTCGGCGCGGAGTTCGTCCAGCCGCTGGTCCAGATAGAGGCGACGCTGGTGCAGCAGGCCGAAATCATGGACCCAGCCGTCGTGTTCGGCCTCGAGCCAGACCGCGCCCTCGCCGTCGCGCCGGTTGACCTCGAGGTGGAGCGGGCGGCCGACAAGGCGCTGGCCCAGAAGCTCGCCCTTCCAGCCGCCCAACGGGGCCGCCGTCGAGGTCTCGCCGAGGGTCAGGGTCGAGTGGCCCGGTCCGAGACGAAGGCCCTGGCGGTCGGCCGCGCGCGGCGTCCAGCCGCAGCCGGTGACCAGCCGGTCCCGACCGCAGACGATCTCGAGCGCCATGGGCTGGGCGCAGGCGGCGGCGGACCAGGCGCCGCGGGTCGGCGCGGCGACGTCGGCAGCCCCCTTCTGACGGTGGCCGCCG
>NZ_JAVHLH010000217.1 GCF_031082345.1 Brevundimonas sp.
GCCGCGCGCGGCCAGCCGGTGACCAAGACCATGCTGTGGGACCGCTGCTGGGTGGAGTGGAAATTCCTCCCCGACAATTTCGTCAACGTCATCGACGCCCGCATCAGCGCCCTGCGCCGCCGGCTCAAGGAACAGACCCCGGAACTGGGCGAGGACCTGCATCCGCTGATCGTCTCGGCCCGCAGCCAGAGCCTGGTCTTCCGCGACCTGTCGGCGGCGGCGGACTGAACCGCTTATGGCCGGACGAAGCCCGGGTCTGACAGGCTGGCTGGCGCGGCGGACCTCCACCCAGCTGGCCGCCGCCATGGGCGTGCTGGCGGCGCTGGCCCTGTCCGGATCGCTGCTGGTCACGGGCGCGGCGGTCCGCATGGACCAGCGTGAGAAGGCGGCGCTGGCGGCGCTGGACGACTACAGCGCCATGGTCACCAAGCTGGGCTCGGAAACCAGCCTGTCGGCGGACCAGCTCACCGAGGGCGACGCGGCCTGGCTGTCCGCCTGGCTGAGCGCCTTCCAGGACGGACCGGCCCGCGACGCGCGCACGCTGGAAGAGACCTGCCGCACCGGCCGCGGCGGCGCCGGCGTGCGCTTCATCCGCGCTCCGGTCGGCAAGCCCGCGGGACTGGCGGCGCTGGAGACGGCGCGGGGAGAACGCGCCGGGCGGCTGGGCGAGGACGTCTATGTGGTGCGGCTCGACCGCGGCGTGCTGTGCCCGTCCCGGGCGGTGGAGGCCGTGGTCGTGAGACGCTCGTTCGGGGCGCTCGACATCGCCGTCGGCCGGGTGGTCGACCGGTCCGGCGACGCCTGGGGCTGGGCCGTGGCCGCGGTGATCGGAACCGGTCTGCTGCTGCTGGTCATCGGCCTCGCCGCCGCCGCCGTGGCCCGTCGCCGCCTGACGGCCGCGGTGGCCGACGTCAGCCGGGCGCTGGATCGCGCCGCCGTCGGCGATTTCTCGCTGCGGGCCCCGGAGACCGCCCTCGCCCCGGAGCTGACCGAACTGACCGGCCAGGTGAACCGGACCCTCGACCGCCTCGACGAGCTGCTGAGCTGGCTGCGCGACTCGGCCGACCAGCTGGCCCACGACTTCCGCACTCCGCTGGCGCGCGCCGCCGTCCGCCTTGAGCGGCTGCGGGCGACGGCGACCACGCCCGAGGCGCGAACGCTGATCGACGAGGCCCGCTCCGACCTGGCCCAGATCTCCCGCTCCATGAACGAGGCCATGGCGCTGCGCGACGGCGAGGCCTGGGTGTTCGAGAGCGTGCGGCTGGACCAACTGGCGGCGCAGGCGGCGGAGCTCTACCAGCCGCTGGCCGACGAGCGCGGAGTCTCGATCCGGGTGGACGGCGAGCCCGTGGCGGTTCTCGGCGTGCGCTCCCTGCTGCAGCGGGCAGTGACGAACCTGGTCGACAACGCCGTCAAATTCTCTCCCGACGCCGGGGTGGTGACCCTGACCGCGGGCCTGCGCGATGGTCGGCCGATGCTTTCCGTCGCGGACCAGGGGCCGGGCTTCACGGCCGTCGAGCGGCCCGAGGCCCACGCCCCGGGCGAGGCCCGTGAAAGCCACGGCATGGGGCTGGCCTTCGTGCGGGCGATACTGAAACGACACGGTGCGTCCATGACGGTTGATGACGCCTGTCCGGGGGCAGTCGTCACGGCGCGTTTCTCGCGCTAGGTTCGCCGCAACAACAGGGGATTGGCGATGCCGCGTTCCACCAACCGGGCCCACGGCCTGTCGATACTGGCGCTGGCCATGGCGGTTCCCCTGCTGGGTGCGACGGCGGCCATGGCCCAGTCGGCGCCCCAGAGCGGCCCGATACCCTACGACGCCCGCCGCGGCGTCTTCACCTTCGCCGAAGGCCTGGAACAGGCCCTGCCCGCCGTGGTCCAGGTGACGACCCTCGGCCAGTCGGAGGGGCCCAGCTCGGGCGAGAACGAGCCCCGTCCGATCTCCAGCGGCTCCGGCGCCATCATCGACGCGCAAGAGGGCATCGTCGTCACCAACAACCACGTCGTCGAGGGCGGGCGGAAATTCACCGTCGACCTGACCGACGGGCGCATCTTCGACGCCGTCCTGGTCGGCGCCGACAAGGCCACCGACCTCGCCGTGCTCAAATTCGACGCCAGCGGCCTGTCCCAGATCGAGGTGGTCGATTCCGACCAGCTGCGCACCGGCGACCTGGCCTTCGCCGTGGGCTATCCGCTCGGCCTCGACCAGACCCTGACCATGGGGGTGATTTCGGGTCTCGGGCGCTCGGGGATGGGCGACCGCATCGAGGACTACATCCAGACCGACGCGGCGGTGAACTCGGGCAATTCCGGCGGCCCGCTGCTGGACAGCCGCGGACGGCTGATCGGCATCAACACCGCCATCCTCTCGGGCGGCGGCGGCGGCAACGACGGCATCGCCTTCGCGGTGCCCAGCCGCATCCTGATGTATGTGGTCGACCAGCTGCGCACCGTCGGCGAGGTCAAGCGGGGCTCCACCGGCGCCATCCTCGGCTCGCTCAACGCCGAGCGCTCACGCGATTTCGGCCTCGGCATCGTGCGCGGCGCCGTGGTGGAAAGCGTCGCCCCCGGCTCATCGGCCGAGGCGGCCGGTCTGCGGCGCGGCGACGTGGTCACCCGCATCCAGAATCGCCCGGTCTCGAACGCCGGCACCGTGGCCGCCACCATCGGCATCGCCCAGCCCGGAACCCAGGTCCAGGTCGTCTACCTGCGCGACGGCCGCGAGGGTCGGGCCACGCTCACGGTCGACGCCCCCGGCGACCGTTCGGTGGTGATCGGGTCCGAGGTTGTGATCGCGCGGGGCCTGAGCGCCCGCACCGGGACGGACGGCCTCCAGGTGTTCGCGGTCGAGGGCGGCTCTGTCGCCGCCGGCGCCGGCCTGCAGGCCGGCGACCTGATCCGCCTCGTCGACGACACCCCCGTCGCGGATCTGAACGCGCTCGCCCTCGCCCTGGACGGAGCCGGCCAACGCATCCTGTCGGTCATGCGGGGTGGAGAGCCGGTCGAAATCATCCTGCCCTGATCGCCGGCGCCGGACGCCGGACGGCAAAACGCCCGCTCAGCCGGAGGGGGGAGGGTGGCGGAGCGGGCGTCTCGCTTGGAGGAAGCATCGACCCGCCGGAGCCCTTGAATGGAGTGATCCAGGGGGGCTGGGGGGGCTGTTCAGGATCCGGGATCGCTCCGAACTCCGGCAGGCCGATGGGTCTGGTGTCGCCCCCCAAGGGGGCGGACGATGGGCGGAACGGCGGCGATTTCGTGTTCCGGGCGATTTCTTGAGCGAGTGACGTTCGCGACACGCCGGTCGCCCGGAACGGCGCTGGCGCAAAACTCTGGCGTTTCCGGACGGTCCGCCTAACTTCGACCCATGAGCGACGCCGCCGATTTGCAGTCCGCCTCTGGTCCGGTCTTCTTCGACCGGCGCGAGCTTGAGCTGATCCTGAGGGTCTACGGACGGATGGTGGCGGCGGGCAAGTGGCGCGACTACGCCATGGCCGGCCATCGCGACGTGGCCGAATTCGCCGTCTTCCGCCGTTCGGGCGACGCCCCCGCCTATCGCATCGAAAAGCGCCCGGCCCTGCGCCTCAAACAGGGGCAGTGGGCGGTCATCGGCGAGGGCGGCGTGGTGTTGCGCCGGGGACGCGAGCTGCCGCAGGTGCTCCGCGTCTTCGACAGCCGCCGGCTCAGCGTCGTCGAATAGAAAAAGGCCCCGGCGTCTCCGCCGGGGCCCGGTTCTCTCAGCCTGTTTGGCCGATCAGCGCCGACCGCCGAACAGCATCAGCAGAAACTGGAACATGTTGATGAAGTTGATGTACAGGCTCAGCGCCCCGTAGCTGGTGGCCACGCTCATGGCGGTCTGGTTTCCGCCGAGGGCGTAGTAGGTCATCTTCAGCCGCTGGGTGTCGTAGGCGGTCAGGCCCGCGAAGATCAGCACGCCGGCGACGCTGATGATCAGCTGCATCATGCTGTTCTGCAGGAAGATGTTCACCACCGAGGCGATGATCAGGCCGATGACGCCCATGATCAGGAAGCTGCCGATGCCGGTCAGGTCCTTCTTGGTCGTATAGCCGAACAGGCTCAGCGCGCCGAAGGCGGCGGCCGTGATCAGGAAGGTCTGCACCACCGAGGCGCCGGTGTAGAGCAGCACCACCGTGCCCATAGAGGCGCCGATCAGGGCCACGATCAGCCAGTACAGCGCGCTGGCGCCGCCCGACGTCGGGTTCTTCATCACGAAGTTGGAGCCCAGCAGGATGACCAGCGGCGAGAAGGCCACGATCATGCCCAGCATGGTGTAGCCGGTCAGGCGGGTGACGCCGTCGGGGAAGACTTGGGTCGCGAAGAGCAGGTCGCGGACCGCAGGCACCGAGCCGGTGACATAGGCCAGGACCGCCGACACCAGCAGGCCCAGCGCCACCTTGTTGTAGACGCCCAGCATGAAGCTGCGCAGACCCGCGTCCACCGACATGTCGGCGGATTGCGGAAGCGGCCGGGCGTAGCCGTTGTTGAAGTCGCTCATCGCGAGTTCGATCTCCTTGTTCGCCGGGATGATCCCGGCTGTCCGGTCAAATATCGGGGTCGCTTCCCCCTCACGCAAGGAAAACCGGACTTGGGTCCGCCGTTCCCAACCGCTACCAAGGGTCGCATGGTCCGGCTCTTCACCGCCCTGTCCATTCCCGACGACGTGGCCGA
>NZ_JAVHLH010000218.1 GCF_031082345.1 Brevundimonas sp.
CGACGGGGGCGCCTCGGCGAAGGTCGTCGGCTCCGGGGCGGGCGTCGACGCCGGCGCAGGCCGGGGCGCGGGCGCCGCCTGCGGAATCATCGAACCGCTCAGGATTCCAGCCCGGGAAGCGCGGGCCGGCGTCGACGTCGGCGCCTCGGGCAGGGGCGGCAGACGCTCATCCTTCGGCAGCGGCCCGGCCCGGAACACGGTCGTCGGCGCCCGGCCCCAGGTGACGGGTCGGCGGGCGAAGGGGACAGGCTGGTCGCTGAGGGGCTGGTTGTCGTCGGTGGACATGAACTCTCCCGCGCCGCCGGGGCGCGCTTCAAAAACGCGAAGACCAAGCCAGAGTGCGGACCGATCTGGCCCGTTTCGTGACGACCGGCGCCGACCTAGTTCTTCAACCGGTAGCCGGTCCGGAAGATCCAGCCGACGATCGCCAGACAGATCAGCAGGAAGCCCAGCGTCGCCGCCAGGCTGATCCCGATCCCCACGTCGCCGCTGCCGTAAAAGGTCCAGCGGAAGCCGGAGATCAGATAGACCAACGGATTGAACAGGGTGACCGTCCGCCAGGCCTCCGGCAGCATGTCGATCGAATAGAACGATCCGCCGAGGAAGGTCAGGGGGGTGACCACCAGCATCGGGATCATCTGCAGCTGCTCGAAACCGTTGGCCCAGATGCCGATGATGAAGCCGAACAGGCTGAAGGTCGTCGAGATCAGGATCAGGAAGGCCAGCATCTCGACCGGATGCAGGACCTGCAGCGGGACGAAGAAGGCCGCCGTGGCGAGGATGATCAGGCCCAGCACCGCCGACTTGGTCGCCGCCGCCCCGACGTAGGCGAGGACGATCTCGAGCGGCGACACCGGGGCCGACAAGAGCTCGTAGATGGTGCCGGTGAATTTCGGGAAGTAGATGCCGAACGACGCGTTGAAGATCGACTGGGTGAACAGGCTGAGCATAATCAGGCCCGGCACGATGAAAGCCCCGTAGGCGACGCCGTCGATCTCGGTCATGCGGCTGCCGATGGCCGAGCCGAAGACCACGAAATACAGCGAGGTGGTGATCACCGGCGTGACCAGCGACTGCCAGATGGTGCGCAGGGCGCGGGCCATCTCGAAACGATAGATGGCCCAGACGCCATAGCCGTTGAAGGTCATGCTCATTTAGCGGCTCCGGCGTCGCGGTGGACCAGGCTGACGAAGATGTCCTCGAGCGAACTCTGGCGGGTGTTCAGGTCCTTGAAGGCGATGCCCAGATCGCTGAGCTTGCGCAGCAGCGACGGCACGCCGGTCTTCTCGAGATTGGAATCGAACACGTATTCGAGTTCGTGGCCGTCGTCGTTCAGGGTGACCTTCCATTCGGCCAGTTCGGGCGGAACGGCCTCCAGCGGATCCTGCAGGTTCAGGGTCAGCGTCTTGCGGCCGAGCTTCTTCATCAGGGCGGCCTTCTCCTCGACCAGGATCAGCTCGCCCTTGAGAATGACGCCGACCCGGTCGGCCATCTCCTCGGCCTCCTCGATGTAGTGGGTGGTCAGGATGATGGTGACGCCCCTGTCCCTCAGCCCCCGGACCAGATTCCACATGTCGCGGCGCAGTTCGACGTCGACGCCGGCGGTGGGTTCGTCGAGGAACAGGATGTCGGGCTCGTGGCTCAGGGCCTTGGCGATCATGACCCGGCGCTTCATGCCGCCGGACAGGGTCATGAGCTTGTCGTTGCGCTTCTCCCACAGCGACAGGTCGCGCAGCACCTTTTCGATGTGGGCGGGATTCGGCGCCTTGCCGAACAGGCCCCGGCTGAAGGTGACGGTGGCCAGCACCGTCTCGAAGGCGTCGGTGGTCAGCTCCTGCGGCACCAGGCCGATCTTCGACCGCGCCTGCCGGTACTCGGTCTGGATGTCATGGCCGTCGGCGACGATCGTACCGGTGGACGGCGTGACGATGCCGCACACCACCGAGATCAGCGTCGTCTTGCCCGCGCCGTTGGGACCGAGCAGGGCGAAGATCTCGCCCTTGCGAATGGTCAGATCGATCGGCTTGAGGGCCTGAAGCCCCGATTTGTAGGTCTTCGTCAGACCCTGGATGGAGATCACCGGCTGCATGCACGCCCTCCCTGAGCGCGCAGCAGATATGCGTCCGGAGGTCGCACCTCAAGGCCGGCGGCGCGACAGCGGAGCCATATTTCCCGCGGGGGGTTATGGTCGCCGTGCCGAACGCCATCTCTCCGCTCCGTTCTCTCCTCGCCCGTCTGGGAGACGCGGGGCGAAAGCGATCGCCCCTGTTGCGCCGCGTGCCCCCTCTGCAGGACCTGCTCGAACTGGCGGCCCGGGTCGGCTATGGCGCGCGGGGCTTCGTCTATCTTTCCGTCGGCCTGCTGGTGCTGTTCGCGACGCTGGGCCTGGTCGGCGACACGGTCGGGATCAGGGGCGCGCTGGAGTGGCTGTCAAAGCGCCCGCTGGGACGCCTCTGGATGCTGATGATCGGCCTCGGCCTGACGGCCTTCGTGATGTGGCGCGTGCTTCAGTCCGTCTTCGACGCCGATCACGAGGGGACGTCCCGGGACGGCCTCATGACCCGGGCGGGCCAGCTGACCAGCGGCCTGGCCTATACAGGCCTCGCCTTCGCCGCCTTCGTCCTGTTCGCGGGTCCGCGGGCGGAAGATCCCTCGGAGGGCGTGGTGGAGAGCCGCGAGCGGGCCGCGATGCTGCTCGACCTTCCCTTCGGTCGATGGCTGCTGATCGCCGCCGGCCTGACCCTCTTCGGGATCGGGGTCGCCAACGTCGTCAAGGCGTGGCGCGAGGACTTCAGCGAATACCTCGACTGCTCGGTCCGGATGTGCCGGCGGGTGACGCCCATGGCCCGCATCGGCCATGTCGCGCGCGGCCTGGCCTACCTTCCCCTGGCGGGGCTGGTGACCCTCGCGGGCTGGAATGCTCGGGCGGCGGAGGTGACCAGCTTCGGCGCCGCGCTGGAAAGGGTGGAGCAGTGGACGGCCGGCGCCTGGATCATCGGCTTCATCGCCCTGGGCTTCGTGGCCTTCGGTCTCTTCGCCTTCATCGAGGCCCGGTTCCGCCGCATCCGTCCGCCCCGCGACATCAAACATCTTCCCTGAGCCGGGACTCCGGTTCAGGGTTCCCGCCGGCTCACTTCGCTGACCCCATCGAGGCCGCCATGATCCGCCGCATCCTGCCTGTCGCATTCGTCTCCCTGCTCGCGCTCTCCGCCTGTGGCGGCGGGGAGGCGCTCGATCCCCTCGCGGGCTATGGCCCTGACCCGGTCCTTCCCGCTCCACAGCGTTCCCTGATCCCGACCGTCAACATCGCCGAGGCGGTCGGCTGGCCCGAGGGCCGGACGCCCACGCCGGCGGCCGGCTTCCGGGTCCAGGCCTTCGCGACCGGACTGGATCACCCCCGCTGGCTGTACCGCCTTCCCAACGGCGACATACTGGTGGCCGAGACCAACGCCCCGCCCAAGCCGGAAGGCAAGCAGGGCGGGCTGCGCGGCTTCTTCCAGGGCCTGTTCATGAAGAAGGCCGGCGCCAAGGCGCCGAGCGCCGACCGCATCACTCTGCTCCGCGACGCCGACGGCGACGGCGTGGCTGAAACGAAGACCGCCTTCCTCGAGAACCTGACCTCGCCGTTCGGCATGGTTCTGGTCGGGGACACGCTCTACGTCGCCAACGCCGACGCCGTGGTGGCCTTCCCCTACCAGACAGGCCAGACCGTGATCACCGCCGCGCCGCGACGGGTCGCCGACCTGCCCGCCGGCCGCAATCACCACTGGACCAAGAGCCTGGTGGCCAGCGCCGACGGATCGCGGCTGTACGTCGGCGTCGGCTCCAATTCGAACATCGCCGAGAACGGGCTTGAGGAGGAGGTCGACCGCGCCGCCATCCTCGAGATCGATCCGGCGACCGGGGCCCGCCGCGTCCATGCCTCCGGCCTGCGCAACCCCGTCGGCATGGACTGGCAGCCCGACAGCGGAAAACTCTGGGTCGCCGTCAACGAGCGTGACGAACTCGGCAACGACCTGGTCCCCGACTACATGACCTCGGTGACGCCGGGCGGGTTCTACGGCTGGCCGTGGAGCTATTACGGTCCGATCGTCGACGAGCGCGTCGAACCCGCCAATCCCGGCATGTTGGCCGCCGCGCTGAAGCCGGACTACGCCCTCGGCGCCCACACCGCCTCCCTGGGCCTGACGTTCGGCGAAGGCGACCTGTTCCCCGCCCGCTACCGCGGCGGCGCCTTCGTGGGGCAGCACGGATCGTGGAATCGCAAACCCCGCAACGGCTACCGCGTCATCTTCGTGCCGTTCGTCGGCGGCGTTCCGGCGGGCGGGCCGGAGGACATTCTGAGCGGATTCCTCAATGAGCGGGACCAAGCCATGGGCCGACCGGTGGGCGTGCAGTTCGACGGGCGCGGCGCCCTGCTGGTGGCGGACGACGTCGGCAATGTGATCTGGCGGGTCTCGCCCGCCGCCGCCCCCGAGCGGCCATAAAAAGGGCCCCGGCGGATCGCTCCGTCGGGGCCGCTTCATCTCTCGGACCGGATCAGGACTGGGGCTGGATCACGATCACCGGCGTCGGAGCCGGGGTCGGGGCCGGAGTCGTGGGCGCGGCCTCGGTCGTCGTGTTCAGGGTGGCGGTGTAGGGCTTGGGCCCGCCGGCCGAGCCCGCCGGGCCCCAGCC
>NZ_JAVHLH010000219.1:0-358 GCF_031082345.1 Brevundimonas sp.
CACCAGCGGCTGGGCCGGCAGAACCGGGCCCGTGGCGGCGGGTTCGACCAGCGGGGCGGGCGCGACCTCGTCGCCCTGCCCCATCGCCAGGGCCAATGCGCCGCCGCCGAGAACCAGAACGCCGATCGGCGCCAGGATCATCCAGGTCTTCACGCCGCCCTTGCGGCCGCGGGTCGAACCGCGGGTGCGGGCGTAAACCGGCACATAGGGCTCGGGGCGGGCCTCTTCCATGTGCGTGTCATGGGGCAGGGGCCGGTCATGGGGATAGGTCACGGTCATGTTCAGTCCTCCAATTCAGTGGGGACCGAACCCGCCTCGAAGATCGCAGTTCCACAAAATCGGGATGGCCTTGAAGATA
>NZ_JAVHLH010000219.1:368-4651 GCF_031082345.1 Brevundimonas sp.
GTTCCGCCCGTCCGAGCGCCGTTTTGCGCCCGTTTTGAAGACTTTGCGGCGTTTCTGGACGCTGGCCCGGTTATCTGGCGCCCGGTCGTCAGAAGCTGCTGAGTTCCGAAATCGACAGAACGGCGGGCGCCGGATCGCCGCTCGAATAGGTGCCGACCCAGATTTCATAGCGACCGGCCACGGAACCGAGGGTGACCAGCGGATTGTTGTCCTCACCGGTATCGTCGTCGCAGTACCATTCGCCATTGGGGCCGTTGACGACCAGGGTGGTGTCCGCCTTGGACAGAACCGAGATCCTCAGGTTCAGCGAGCCCTTGCCGCTCCAGTTCAGACGGAAGTCCGGCGCGCTGGTGATATAGCCCGAGCAGGCGCTGCCCGCGGCCGTGGCGCTGACGTCGCCGCCGGCGCGCAGGCTGACCAGATGGGGATCGGGCGTGAACCCCGGGGACAGGGTGATGTCGCCGTAGTTCGGATCGGCGTTGTAGTCTTGGGCCGAGGCCGCCCCGGCGATGGCCAGGGCGCACGCCGTGGCGGCGATCAGAAGTCGCATGATTTCAAGTCCCCCGGGGCCTTCCGCGGCCGGGCGCCGCATACCCTGTTCGCTGATTAAGCCCAAGCTTGCGGCGATCTTCAAGCGCAGCTTCGGAACAGGCGCGGTGACGCTACGTCACCGCCGCATCGGCGCCACGCCTTCAACCAAACCCGCGTCCAGACCCCATGAAACGCCATTCGGATTCCCCTGCCGGTTGACCGGGGCGACGGGCTTGTCCATCACCGGAAGGGCGATTGACGACGGAGTGGATGGGACGATGGGGCTGGTGGCGAACATCCGACGCGACTTGCGGTTCGCGAAGGGCCTGCGCCGACTGCTCAAGCGCATCAAGCCGATCGATCTCGACAGCGTCGATCTGGTCTGTGACGACTTCGAGGAGGCCGTCGACCGGTTTCCGGACCATGTCGCCATCCAGGACGACCGGCTCACGCTCACCTATCGGGAGCTGGACGCCATGGCCAACCGGTTCGGCCACTGGGCCCAGAGCCGCCGCCTGAAGCGTGGCGACACCATCGCCCTGATGATGCTGAACCGGGCGGAATACCTCGCGGCGTGGCTCGGTTTTTCCAAGGTCGGCGTCGCCACCGCCCTGATCAACACCAACCTGACCGGCCACGCCCTGGCCCACTGCCTGTCGATCTCCAACGCCTCGCAGGTGGTCACCGACGCCGAGTCCTGGCGCAAGGTCGAGGAGGCCCGCCCGTTCGCCGGCCGCAACCTGATGCTCTGGGTGCTGGGTCTCGCCGACGCCGACGAGGCCGACGAGCGCCGCGGTCTCGACAAGCCCGTACGGGGCGGCTCCTCGGTGCGCCCGGCCCGCTCGGTGCGCTCGGGCCTGACCAACCGCGACACCGCCCTGTACATCTACACCTCGGGCACCACCGGCATGCCCAAGGCGGCCAAGGTCACCCACGCCCGGGCCCGCACCTATATGCGCGCCTTCGCCGGGGCGACCGCCGCGACGGACAAGGACGTCACCTTCAACGTGCTGCCGCTCTATCACTCGACCGGCGGCCTCGTCGGCATCGGCCCCGCCCTGCTGAACGGCGGTCGGCTGGTGCTGCGCAAACGCTTCTCGGCCTCGAATTTCTGGCCGGACCTGAAGGCGTCCGGCGCCACCCTGTTCGTCTACATCGGCGAGCTGTGCCGGTATCTGGTCAACTGCCCCGAGAACCCGGACGAGCGGGCGCACAAGCTGCGACTCGCCTTCGGCAACGGCCTGCGCCCCGACGTCTGGACCGCGTTCCAGAAGCGGTTCGCCATTCCCGACATTCTCGAATTCTACGGCTCGACCGAGGGCAACGTCTCGCTGTTCAATTTCGACGGCAAGCCGGGGGCCATCGGCCGGGCGCCGGGGTTCCTGAAAAAGCAGATCAATTTCCGGCTGGTGCGGTTCGACATCGATACCGAGGAGCCGCTGCGCGGTCCCGACGGCCTGTGTCAGCTGACGAAGGCCGGCGAAGTCGGCGAGGCCATCGGCCGCATCGGCGACGACACCCGCCACGCCTTCTCGGGCTATGCCGACAAGGCCGCCTCGGAGAAGAAGATCCTGCGCGACGTGTTCGTGCGCGGCGACCGCTGGTTCCGCACCGGCGATCTGATGAAACAGGACAGCGAGGGCTACGTCTATTTCATCGACCGGATCGGCGACACCTACCGCTGGAAGGGCGAAAACGTCTCGACGGCCGAGGTCGAGCAGCGGCTGGCCGACGCGCCGGGGGTCAAGGAAGTCATCGCCTACGGCGTTCCCGTCCCGGGCCATGACGGCAAGGCGGGCATGGTCGCCCTCGTCGTCGACGGCAAATTCGGCGCCCGGGCCTTCGCCGACTGGGTCGACCAGGAGCTGCCGACCTTCGCCCAGCCGGTCTTCGTCCGGATCATCAAGGCGGCCGACACCACCGGCACCTTCAAATATCGCAAGATGGACCTGGTCACCGACGGCTTCGATCCGGGCAAGGTCGACGGGCCGGTCTATGTTCGCGGCGGGCGAAGCGGCTACACGAAAATGAGCGAAACGGCCCTCCAGGCGATCCTGAACGGCGAGACGCGGCTGTAGTCGCGGGTCGCAACCGCCCCTTAATGATTAATGGCGATGGTTGACGCCTCTCGCGTCAGGATTCCCGGCCTTTCATGTTCCAGATCATCGGCATCGTCCTGCTGTTCGCCATGGTGTTCGGCAGCTACATTCTGGCGGGCGGCAAGATGGGGGTCATCCTCCACTCCCTGCCCTACGAACTGATGGCCATCCTGGGCGCCGCCGTCGCGGCCTTCCTGATCGGCAACAGCGTCACCACCATCAAGGCCACCCTGGGCGGGTTCGCCAAGGTGTTCGCCGGGCCCAAGTGGAAGAGGCAGGACTACAAGGACCTGCTGTCCCTGCTGTTCCAGCTGACCAAGACGATGAAGTCCAAGGGGGTCATCGCCCTCGAAAGCCACATCGAAAAGCCCGCCGAGAGCCCGATCTTCCAGAAATACCCCAAGGTGCTGAAGGACCATTTCGCCACTGACTTCATCTGCGACACCCTGCGCATGATGACCATGAACCTCGAGGATCCGCACCAGATCGAGGACGCCATGGAGAAGCAGCTGGAGAAGCATCACCACGAGGGCCTGGCCGGCGCGCATGCGCTCCAGACCATGGCCGACGGCCTGCCCGCCCTCGGCATCGTCGCGGCCGTGCTGGGGGTCATCAAGACCATGGGCTCGATCACCGAGCCGCCGGAAATCCTCGGCGGCATGATCGGGGGCGCCCTGGTCGGCACCTTCCTCGGCGTCTTCCTGGCCTATGGACTGGTCGGACCCATGTCGGTCCGGCTGAAGGAAATCATCGACGGCGACGGCGCCTTCTACAAGATTATCCAGTCCGTCCTCGTCGCGCACCTGCACGGCAATGCGGCGCAGATTTCGGTCGAGATCGGCCGCGGCGACATCCCGTCCTCGGCCCAGCCCTCCTTCCTCGAGATGGAAGAGTCTCTGCAGGCGGCGCCGGCGGAGGCCTGACCGGCGCGGAACACGGACCCATCACAGCCTCTCACCGGCGATCACGCGTTCGGGAACAGCCGTCTGCGTGGCCGGTTACACCAGGATCGATCGCAGGAGCGGGCGGCTGAACCGCCCGGGCGGTCGCTCGGAGGACAGCCGCATGAAGCTGATGATCATCACCACCGCCGCCCTCGGCGCCCTGGCGCTGGCCGCCTGCACGCCGGCCGAGGACGACACTGCTCCGGACGCCGCGACCATGGAGGCGGAGACCTCGGCCACGGCCCCCGCGACGGACGGCGCCATGGCCCCGTCGGACGGAACCACGGGCGCGACGCCGGAGGCGATCACGCCGGTCAATCCGGACGGCCTGGGCACGCCGCCCGACAAGACGCCGCCGACCCTGCCGCCGGAACCCAATGGCTCGACCTCGCCGGCCACCTCGTCGCCGCCGCCCAGGTAGGGCTTCGGGGTCTCAAAGGGTCGGAAGGGGGATCGGCGACGGTCCCCCTTTTTCGTCTCGGATGACGGCAGTTCACGAACGCGTGAGAATTTCGCTTGCGTATCCGCTCACGAAGTCGTTATCTCGGGACTGCGAGGATTCATGACCTCGTATGACCCTTCTGAAGGAAGGAATCACATGCGCATCGTTGCCCTGATCGCCGCTTCGGCCGCCGCCCTCGCCCTGGCCGCCTGCCAGCCCGCCGCCGAAGACACCGCCGCCGACGCCTCGGCTGACGCCGATGCCGCC
>NZ_JAVHLH010000021.1 GCF_031082345.1 Brevundimonas sp.
CCGCTTCGGCGGGATCCACGCCCGCCGCCGCCGCGCCGCCGCTGTCGGAGCGCGACCAGATGCTGGCGGCCCGGCTGGACCGGCTGAAGCAGGACCAGAGCCTGCTGGCCCTGCTGCTGGGCCAGGACGGCGACGGCAAGGGCGGCGGTTTCGGCGGGGCTTTTGCGCCCGAAGGCAGTTCGAGCGTCTGACCGCGAATCCGGCGATGGTAAACCGCCCGTTAGGGATGACCGGCCAATGCTGTCCGGCACCGCCTGACCCAGAGCGCCGAACATGACCGCCTACCGCGCCCGACTCACCGAGACCGACATCCGCCGCCTGATCAAGGCGACGGACGACGATGAACGGGCCGCCGCCGCGCACAAGCTGTGCCGCAGCATGGAAAAGGCGGAGCTGACCGGCGAGGAACGCGAGGCGGCGCAGAAAATCCTGCGCATGCTGGCCCACGACGCGGCGGAACTGGTGCGCCGGGCCATGGCCGTGACGCTGAGGTCGTCAGACCTGATTCCCCGGGACGTGGCGCGAGCGCTGGCGGCGGATGTCGACAGCGTCGCCCTGCCGCTGATCAGCTTCTCACCGGCCTTCACGGACGAGGACCTGATCGAGATCGTTCAGGCAGGCTCCGCCCTTCGCCAGGTCGCCGTCGCGGGTCGTCCGGTCGTCGGACGCGACGTGGCGACGGCCGTGGCCGATCTGGGTTGCGAACAGGCGGTCCGGACGCTGGCGGCGAACGACAACGCCGACATCGCCGAGACGGCGTTGGGACGCTGCGTCGACCGCTTCGGAACCTCGCCCGAGATCGTCGCCGCCATCGCCTATCGCCAGGTCCTGCCGCTGTCGGTGACGGAGCGGTTGATCGAACTGGCCTCGGACGCTGTGCGCGAGCATCTGGTCACACGTCACGCGGTGGCCCCCGAGACCGCCATTCGTCTGGCCGCCTTCGCGCGCGAGCGCGCCACGATCGACCTGGTCGACCAGGCGTCGAACCACGCCGATCTGGCCGCCTTTACGGCCGGTCTCAACGCCCGCCGGGCCCTGACCGGATCGCTGCTGTTGCGGGCCCTGGCGCGAGGCCAGATGTCCCTGTTCGAATACGGTCTGGCCGAACTGGCCGGCACGCCCCATCCCCGGGCCTGGCTGATGATCCACGACGCCGGCCCGCTGGGGCTCAAGGCCATCTACGACCGCGCCGGCCTGCCGCCGCGCCTGTTCCAGGCGTTCAGGGCCGGGGTGGACACCTGGCGGACGCTCCAGGCCGAGGGCGCGGACACCGCCGGAGACGATTTCCGTCAGCAGATGCTGCAGCGTTTCCTGACCCAGCGTCCCAATGCGCCGCGCGAGGACCTGGCCTATCTGATGGAGCGGCTGGATCAGGAGCCTGCGCCCGCCCGCGCGGCGATCGGCGCGGCGGCCTGAGCCAATTGAAAACGCCCGCCGTGGGGCGGGCGTCTCGGAAGCGCTTGCGGCGGGTTCAGCCGAGGTGGTCAGCCACCCCGGCTTCAAGGGATTCGGCCAGGGCCCGGCCGGTGGGATGGTCGTCGGTCTGGATATGGTCCCGAACGACGGCCTTGATGGCGTCGATGTGGGCGTCGATCAGCACCCGGGGCGCGGCCATCCGCTTGCCGGGATCATCCATCATCTTGCACAGCGATCCGGCCAGACGGGTCACCAGCGGGTACTGGTAGGTCGAACCCAGCCCCTTCAGATCATGAGCGCGGAAATACAGCGCCTCGGCGGTCTGGGCATTGTAGCCCTGATCGCGGATCTCGGCCTGGGCCTTGTCGAGCTTGACGATCTCGTCCTGCAGCCACTCGCCGAATTGCGAGGACATCGCTTTCAGCGCTTCCTCGGCCTTGGCGATCGCGCTGGCGTCGATGCCTCCGAAGGCGCCGCCTACCTTGAGGCGCAGCGTGTTGGGCGGACGGATAACCTGGGCGGAATTGCTCACGGCGAGCTCCTCAAGACGAACCTCTCGCATGGTGGCAGGGCACACTTAAGAACCGGTGCACGCCGTCAGGAGGCGAATTGTTCGGCCAGAACGCGCTCCTCGAACGAGCGGCCCGCATCGAACAGCATGGTCAGGGCGATGTCGCGGCGCTCCCGCACCTCGACCCGGGTCACACGCCGCACCTCGAAGCTGTCGGCGGTGGCGCTGACCGGCCGCTTGTCGGGCTCCAGGACCTCGAAACAGACCCTGGCCGTATGCGGCAGCAGGGCGCCGCGCCAGCGCCGGGGCCGAAAGGCGCTGATCGGCGTCAGGGCCAGCACCTGCGCGCCCAAGGGAATGATCGGCCCGTGCGCCGACAGGTTATAGGCGGTCGAGCCCGCGGCGGTGGAGACGAGACAGCCGTCGCAGGACAGTTCCTCCAGCCGCACCCGGTCGTCGACGGTGATGCGCAGCTTGGCGCTCTGTCGGGTCTGACGCAGCAACGACACCTCATTGATGGCCAGGCCGCTGTGGAGCTTGTCGCCTTCCGTCCAGGCGTCCATCTGCAACGGGTGGATGACCGCCCGTCCCGCCGTGGCCAGCCGCTCCGGCAGGCCCTCTTCCCTGTAGTCGTTCATCAGGAAGCCGACCGAGCCGCGGTTCATGCCGAAAACCGGGGTGCGCCGCTGCAGGTTGGCGTGCAGCGTCTCCAGCATGAAACCGTCCCCGCCCAGCGCCACGATGACGTCGGCCGAGGCGGTGTCGGCGGACCCGTACAGCGCCACCAGCCGGTCGCGGGCGGCCGCGGCTTCGGGACGATCCGAGGCGGAGAAGGCGATGCGGAGATCTGGCTGGGTCACGCGTCTACGCAAGCCGAGCCCGTGGGTGAAGTCAAACGCGCTGTGTTCAGCCCTTCACCAGCGCCCGGAACGATCGGGCCGCCGAAGCGGGTGAAATGGCGCCCCGCGTCCAGACGGGCGCGCCCGCGTCGCCGGGCAATCCGTCGTTGAGCAGGCGGATCTCGGTCAGCAGGGCCGGATAGACCGCGCGATCCACGCCGGCCGCGGCGCAGGCGTAGAACAGCGCCTCCGGGCTGCGGGCCTCCAGCGCCTCGCGCACCTGGGCGACAGAGAAACCGCCCAGGGTGGCCAGAGCGTGGATGAACAGTCCCAGACGACGCTCGCGGATCGCGCGAACGAGGTAGCCGGCGCGCAGCTGGCCGGCGCTCTGAAGCTTGGCGACGAGGCGACGCTCCATCTCGTCCCGGTCCGGATCGTTGGCCGGCACAGGCTGCATGGTCCCCGACCGGGCGTCGTAGACCGACTGCTCGATCAGCGGCGCCAATTTCGCCTCATCGACCTGGAAGCGGGCGCAGATGGACTGTCGCAACGCCGCGCCGACCCATTGGTACATCTGCTCGGCCAGTTGTTCGGTCAGTCGCGGATGGCGCGTCAGCGGCCCCCGGAGCGCCGCGACCCGACGCGACTGCTCGACCAGCCGACGGAGACCGTCGAGGCTGAGTTCGGCCGTCCGATTGAAGGCGAGGGCGGTCAGGGTCGCGGGCTCGCCGCGATCGATGATGGCGTCGGCGACCCGGCCGCCGAGGTGAGGCCTGCGGGCGATCTCGATCTGGTGCTCCAGCGTCGCCTCGACCAGGACGCGCAGCAGATCGTCATCCTGCAGCAGCGGACTGGCGGCCAGCACGGGGCGCGCGATCTCGATCTCGTCGAGGGCGAGGACATTGATCAGGGCGGGCGGGGCCCAATCGGCATGGGCGAGGCGCTGTGACAGGACCTTGCGGACCTCGCGCTCCGCCTGTCGGGCCAGGGTCAGGAAGATTTCGCTCAGGACCGGCGACAGTTCGCCGGACGGCGGCCGGGCGTCGCACAGGGCGACGACGCCCAGCAGCAGGCGCTCACGGGCGTCGGGGTTGGGATTGCGCGCGAGAGCCAGCAGGTCCGGATAGGCCGGGGGCGAGGCGAGGGGCGGGGAGCGTAGCTGAGCGACGGTCAAGGGAAACTCCGGCGCGCCGACGATTCGGCTCTCGAAAGCTTAGCGGCAGGCCGCTAAGGCAGGGTTAACGGAAGCTGAATCTTGACGTCGGGGCCGCCCGGCGCGAGCGTGCGCCGCCGTACGCAACCTTGAGGACCCGGACCATGGCCGACGGAACGACCCCCTCGCTGAAATCCCGCGTCTCCGAGGCGGAGTGGAACGCCCGCGTCGAGCTGGCCGCGCTCTATCGTCTCGTGGCCCTGCACGGCTGGGACGACATGATCTTCACCCACATCTCGGCGCGCGTGCCGGGGCCGGAGAAGCATTTCCTGATCAATCCCTACGGCTGGTATTTCGAGGAGATGACGGCCTCGTGCCTGGTCAAGGTCGATCTGGACGGAAACATCGTCCAGGACACGACCAGCTTCATCAATCCGGCCGGCTTCACCATCCATTCCGCCATCCATGCGGCGCGGGACGACGCCCATTTCGTCATCCATCTGCACACGGTCGCCGGCGTCGGCGTCGCGGCCCAGCAGGAGGGCCTGCTTCCGCTGGGCCAGAACGCCTGCCTGCTGCAGCATCAGGTCGCCTATCATGGCTATGAGGGGCTGGCGCTGAACCATGACGAGCGCGAGCGGCTGGTCGCGGACCTCGGGGACAAGCCGCTGATGCTGTTGCGGAACCACGGCACGCTCGCGGTGGGCCAGACGGCGGCGCAGGCGTGGATCGGCATGTTCTTCCTCGAGCGGGCCTGCGCCCAGCAGGTGGCGGCGCTGTCCGTCGGACGAGAGCATGTGCTGATGGCGCCCGAGGCGGCGCAGGCCGAGACCCGGGAGCAGGGCAAGGGCATCGGCTTCGTTTCGGCCCTGGCCTGGCCGGGGGCGTTGCGAATGCTCGATCGAAAGTCCCCGGGTTACGACGTGTGAACCGCGCCGGGGGGCTGCTGATCGGACTGACGGTCGCGGCCCTCGCCACGCCCGCCGCCGCCGGCGCGTGGAACCAGCCCAAGGGCAAGGCCCAGGTCATCTTCAAGTTCGAGCACATGACCGCCGACCGGGGCTTCGACCCCGACGGCGTGCTGGCCGACCTCCCGGCCGGACGGCGCGACACCACGATCGGCGCGTTCATGGAATATGGCCTCACCGACAGGTTGACGGTCCAGCTCAAGGGCGACTGGCAATCCGGTGAAGACGCCTTCGTCGACTTCGAGGGGCGGGGACCGATCGAGCTGGGGATCAGCTGGCAGGCCTGGCGCGACGAGAGCGCGGCGTTCAGCCTCTACGCCGGCTATGCGACGGGCGGGGAAGGGCGCAATGCGGGCTATGCGGCGCCGGGGCAGGGCGATCAGGACTGGGAGGTCCGCGCCTCCCTCGGGCGCTCTTTCCAGACGGGCTGGGGACCCGTTCCGCCACGGACCTTCGTCGAGCTTCAGCTGGCGCGCCGCATGCGCGAGGGACTGCCGGACGAAACCCGGATCGATGCGACCGCCGGCGTGCATCTGGGCGAAGACTGGATGGTGCTGACCCAGGCCTTCGGCGGGCGCACGGAAGACGGCGTGGCGCGCTGGCTGTCGGTGGAAACCTCGGTGGTTCGGGACTTCGGCGACTGGAGCGTCCAGGCCGGCTGGCGGCAAACGGTCGCGGGGCGGGAAACGCCTGAGGCGAGCGGACCGGTGATAGGCATCTGGCGCCGGTTCTGATGCGTAGAACCGCTGTCTTGGCGCCGACGGAATCTGAAACACCGCACGTTGCAGAGACATTAGTTGCGTCGACGGCGGGAGCCGCTAAGTCGGCTCGTCCCCACCCGGAGCCTGCCCCGCGTGATCAAGCGCCACTTCTTTCTCGCCGCCGCCGCCGTCCTCCTCGCCCTGATGGTCGTGGCCGTGATCCTTCGCCTCGCCTTCGCCGGGGAGGAGAAGGGCGGCGGGCCGGGCGGGCGCGGCGGCCCCGGGGCGGGCCGGGGCCAGGCGGTGTCGCAGGCGGTCGTCACGCCCCGTGAGTTCTCTGACGAGATCCGGGTTCTGGGCGTCGCGCGCGGCCGGCGTTCCGTCAACATCACCTCGTCGACCAGCGAGCTGATCACCCGCGTCCTGTTCACCGACGGCCAACGCGTCGCCGCGGGCGCGCCCCTTGTCGAACTGCAGGCGCGCGAAGAGGACGCCGACATCATCGAGGCGCGCTCGCGCGTGGGGCAGGCCCAGCGCGAGTACGATCGTTACCGCGAACTGGCTGAGCGCGGGGTGGCCCCGAGGGTCACGGCCGAGAACGCCGAGTCCGCGCTCGAAGCCGCGCGGGCGGGATTGTCCGCGGCCCAGGCGCGGCGCGGCGACCGTCTGATCCGCGCGCCCTTCGCCGGGGTGCTGGGACTGACCAGCGTCACCCCGGGCACCCTGATAAGCCCGGGCGCGGTGATCACCACCCTGGACGACATCAGCGTGATCCGCGTCGATTTCCCGCTGCCCGAGCGCTATCTGTCGGTGCTGCGGGCCGGCGTGCCGATCGTCGCCACGGCGGACGCCTTCGGCGAACAGACCTTCGCGGGCCGCATAGCCCTGATCGACACCCGCGTCAGCGAGCAGACCCGGTCGGCCACCGCGCGGGCGGAGATTCCCAACCCGGGCGGACGCATTCGCCCCGGCATGTCGATGCGGGTAGTGGTGAGGCAGGGCGTGCGCCAGGGCCTGGCCGTCCCGGAGGCGGCGGTCCAGTATGAGGGCGACAACGCCTTTGTGTTCCGCATCGCGCCCGGCGAACGGGGCCTGACCGCCCAGCGCATCAATGTCGGTGCGGGCTCGGTGGAGAACGGCTTCGTCGAGATGCTGTCGGGGCTGAACGTGGGCGACCGGGTCGTCGCCTCGGGCCTGAACCGCATCCAGCCGGGATCGCCGGTGACCGTGGCCGGCGCGCCGGCGCGTCGGCCGGGCGCCGCCCGATGATGCTGTCCGACCTCTCCGTCCGCCGTCCCGTCTTCGCGGCGGTGGCGGCGATTGTGCTGTGCGTGATCGGGGCCGCGGCCTTCTTCTTCCTGCCCGTGCGGGAACTGCCGGACGTCGATCCGCCCATCGTCTCGGTCAACACCAGCTACGCCGGCGCCTCCGCCGAGGTGATCGAGAGCCGGATCACCGAACCGATCGAACAGCGCATCGCCGGCATCCAGGGCGTCGAACGCATCAACTCGACCAGCCGCGACGGCCGTTCCAGCGTCCGTATCGAATTCTCCCTCGACCGCGACATCGACAGCGCCGCCAACGACGTTCGGGACCGTATCTCGCGCGTGCTGGGCAATCTGCCCGATCAGGCTGATCCGCCTGAAGTGGCCAAGGCGGACACGGACAGCCAGCCGATCATGATCCTGTTCCTGCGGTCCAGCGAGATGGACCGGCTGGCGCTGACGGATTACGCCGACCGCTATCTGCTCGACCGCCTGGCGACGGTGCCCGGCGTGGCCCAGGTCCAGATCTACGGCGAGCAGCGCTATTCCATGCGCGTCTGGCTCGATCCGTCCGCCCTCGCCGCACGGGGCCTGACGGTGACCGACGTCGAATCGGCCCTCACCACCCAGAACGTCGAACTGCCGGCCGGCGCGCTCGATTCCGGCGAGAAGAACTACACGGTGCGGGTGGCCCGCAACTATGCCCTGGCCGACGACTTCCGGCAGTTGCCGATCAGCACCCGCGGGGCCGGCGGCGCGGCCACGGGCGCGCAGGCGAGCGGCGCCTTGCAGGGGCAAACTGCCTATGTCACCCGTCTGGGCGACATCGCCCGGGTCGAGGAGGCTCCGGAGGAGGAACGCCGGCTGTTCCGCGGCAACGGCCTGGACCAGATCGGCCTCGCCATCACCCGTCAGGCCCAATCCAACGATCTGGCGATCTCCGAAGGCGTGCGCGACATGCTGGAGCAGGTCCAGGCCAGCCTTCCGGCCGGGACGGAACTGGTCGTCGGATCGGACAACTCGGTCTTCACCGCCCATGCCATCGACGAGGTGTGGATCACCATCGGCATCGCCCTCGCGCTGGTGGCGCTGGTCAATTTCATCTTCCTGGGAACCCTCCGCGCCGCCTTCATCCCGTCGATCGTGGCCCCGATCTGCCTGTTGTCGACCTTCATCATCCTGGCGCCACTGGGCTTTTCGCTGAACCTGCTGACCCTGCTGGCCCTGGTGCTGGCGATCGGCCTGGTGGTGGACGACGCCATCGTGGTGACCGAGAACATCCAGCGCCGCATCGATCACGGCGAGCCCCCGCTGGTGGCGGCGGAACGCGGGGCGCGGCAGGTGTTCTTCGCCGTCGTGGCCACCACGGTCGTGCTGTTGTCGGTGTTCGCGCCGCTGCTGTTCCTGCCGGGCTACGTCGGGCGGCTGTTCGTCGAACTGGCGGCCGCCATCGCCGCGGCCGTGGCTTTTTCGGCCTTCCTGGCCCTCAGCCTGTCGCCGATGCTGGCGTCGAAAATCCTGCGCCCCGCCTCGGGGTCGGGATGGGTGGCGAGGCGGGTCGACCGCGGCATGGAGGCGCTGAAGAACTCCTACCGGAACTCGCTGACGGCCTTGCTCGGCCGGCGAGCGGCCGTCGGCGGCGTGGTCGGACTGATCGTCTTGGTGGCGGCGGGGGCGGGCGCCATGTTCCTGGCCCTGCCGAGCGAACTGGTGCCGCCGGAAGACCGGGGCCGCATCGTCGGCCGGGTGCAGGGGCCCGAGGGCGCCGGCTTCGACTACACCCGGCGCATCATGCTGGGCCTCGAGCCCATTCTGGCGGAGTACCGGGAAGCCGGCGAGGTCGAGAGCTATCTGATCTCGGCCCCGGGGTTCGGAGGCGGAAGCTTCAACTCCGGCAATGCGGTGCTGACCCTGAAGGACTGGTCCGAGCGCGGCCGGTCGGCCGACGAGATCGCCCAGGAGCTGAACCAGAAGCTGCGCAGCCAGACCGACGCCCAGGTCAATGTCAGTGTGCCGGGCGCCTTCCAGCGCGGCGGCGGCAATTCCAACTCGATCGAGATGGTCCTGACCGGGGCCGAATACGAAGACATGTTCGAATGGGTGCAGCCGATCCTGGCCGCCGCCCAGCAGAATCCGGGGTTCTCACGGCCTCGCCTCGACTATGAGCCGAACGCGCCGCGCCTGCTGGTCGATGTCGACCCGCAGCGGGCCGCCGCCCTGGGGGTGTCCTCGCAGGAGATTGGCCGGACGCTGCAGACCATGTTCGGATCCCGCCGGGCGACGACCTACATCCGCGGCGGGCAGGAATACGACGTCATCCTGCAGACCGACCTCGAGAACCGGCGCTCGGTCGGCGATCTGGAGGCGCTGTACGTCTCGACCGGGGGCGGCCAGCTGGTGCCCCTGTCGGCGGTGGTCACGACGGAGACCTCGGGCGACACCCCGGATCGTCGGCGACTGGACCGCCAGCGCAGCATCACCCTCAGCGCCGATCTCAACCCGGGTACGACCCTGGCCGACGCCATGGCGTTTCTGGACGAGGAGGCCGCCGGACAGCCGTCGGGCGTAGCCACGATCCAGTGGGGCGGCGCTGCGCGGGACCAGAACGAAGCGGGCAGCGCCGTGGGCTGGGCCTTCGGACTCGCCCTGCTGCTGGTCTTCCTCGTCCTGGCGGCCCAGTTCGAGAGCTGGATCACCCCTGCGGTGATCATGCTGACGGTGCCGCTGGCCGCCGCCGGAGGCCTGTTCGGCCTGGTCATGGCCGGGTCCAGCCTGAACATCTACAGCCAGATTGGCCTGATCATCCTGATCGGGGTGGCCGCCAAGAACGGCATCCTGATCGTGGAGTTCGCCAACCAGCTGCGCGATCAGGGCCGGTCGATCCACGACGCCATCATCGAAGCCTCGACCCTGCGCCTGCGGCCCATCATCATGACCTCGATCGCCACCGCCTTCGGGGCCCTGCCGCTGGTGCTGTGGCAGGGGGCGGGGGCCGGCAGCCGCCAGACCATCGGCGTGGTCATCTTCGCCGGGGCCATGTTCGCGACCCTGCTGACCCTGTTCGTGGTGCCGGTGATCTATGGCGTGCTGGCGCGGTTCACCAAGTCGCCCGAGTACACCGCCCGCAAGATCGAGGAGTGGGAGGCGAAGGAGGCGGCGGCCAACGATTCCGTGCCCGCCGCCGCTGAATAGATCAGGGCCGGGCGGGCGGCGTGTAGCCGGTCTCGACCTTCAGGAAGGCGATGACGTCGCGACGGTCCTCCGCGCCGGGGATGCCGGCGAAACTCATTTTCGTGCCCTGGAGGAAGGTGCGCGGGTTTTCGAGCCAGTGGTCCAGCCGTTCGCCGTCCCATGCGAAGCCCGCCGCCTTCAGGGCCGGGGAGTAGTTGTAGCCGGCCAGACCGCCCGCCTGACGGCCGAACACGCCATGGAGGTTCGGTCCGGTCATGTTCGGCCCGCCCTCGGTTATGGTGTGACACGAGCGGCAGCGCGCGAAGACGCGCCGACCGTTGTCGAGGTCGGCCTGATCATAGGGAACAGGCAAGGCGGCGAGCAGGGCGGCTCTTTCCGCGTCGGTCGGCGCCGGTCGCGGGGGAGCCGCCGGGGCGGCGGCGTCGCTTTCGCCCTGACCACAGGATGCAAGGCCAAGGCTGATTAGGACGATCAGGACGGAACGGTTCATGCGGGTCTCCGTAACGGTCCCTGATAGCGCAACCAACGCCGCCGACAACGCCTGCGACCCTTCGACAGGGTGGACGGACCGCTATCGCACCTGATAATCACTGTCATATAGGCGCCGGTCGCGCCGTTGCGTGAGCGTCATGTCCGACACCATTCCCCTCAGCAAGGCCCGCCGCGGCGATCGCGGCGTCATCGTCCAGGTGGGCGATCACTGCCACCACGATGAGCATGCGCTGGAGCTCGAGCGTCGCCTGCTGGAGTTGGGCTTCGTCGAGGGCGCGCGGATCGAACTGCTGCACGAGGGACTGGTAGGCGGCGACCCGATCGCCATGAAGGTCGACGACATGCGGGTCGCGTTGCGCCGGCGCGAAGCGGCCCGATTGATTGTACGGATGGAGGCGGTGTTCGCCACCATCGAGGCGCCGGCGGACGCCGAGCAGGTTCCCGCCTGATGGACATGGCGGTTCGGAGCGCGCGGGTCGCGCTCGTCGGCAATCCCAACAGCGGCAAGACGGCGCTGTTCAACGCCCTGACCGGCGCCCACCAGAAGGTGGCCAACTACGCCGGCGTCACCGTGGAGCGCAAGGAAGGCCTGATCCGCACCGCGGACGGGCAGACCTTGTCGGTGCTGGACCTGCCGGGCACCTATTCGCTCCGAGCCCGCAGCCCGGACGAGGAAGTCACCCGCGACGCGGTGCTGGGACGGCTGGCCGGCGAGGTCCCCCCGGACGTGATCGTCTGCGTCGCCGACGCCACCAATCTGCGGCTGGTGCTGAGGCTGGCGCTGGAGCTGAAGGCGGTCGGCCGGCCGATGGTGCTGGCCCTGAACATGTACGACATCGCCCAGCGTCAGGGGCTTCGGATCGATCTCGAACGGCTGACGGCGGAGCTGGGCGTCCCGGTCGTTCCCACCACCGCGACCCGAAAACGCGGCATCGAGGATCTGATCGCGGCGATCGAGGCCGCCGCCGGCGGCCCGTCCTCGGCCGCCGAAATGTCCTGGATAGCCCCGGATGCCGCCGCCCTGCGCAGCGCGGCCCGTGAGGCCGAGCGGATCATGAAGGCGTGCGTCCAGCCGCCGGAACGTCCGGACACCCTGACGGGACGGATTGATTCCGTCCTGCTGCACCCGGTCGGCGGGCTTCTCATCCTGCTGACGCTGCTGTTCGTCATGTTCCAGGCGGTCTTCACCTGGGCCACGCCGTTGATGGACGGCATCGAAGCCGGTCTCGGCATTGTCGGCGCCGGCGTGGCGGCCGTGGTTCCCGACGGGATCTTTCAGAGCCTGATCGTCGACGGCCTGATTTCGGGCGTCGGCAGCGTGCTGGTGTTCCTGCCGCAGATCCTGATCCTGTTTCTGTTCATCATCATGCTCGAGGACTTCGGCTACATGGCCCGGGCCGCCTTCCTTATGGACAAGATCATGGGCGGGGCGGGCCTGCATGGCCGGGCCTTCATTCCGCTGCTGTCCAGCTTCGCCTGCGCCATCCCCGGGATCATGGCGGCGCGGGTGATCGATTCGAAGCGGGATCGACTGACCACCATCATGGTGGCCCCGCTGATGACCTGTTCGGCGCGAATACCGGTCTACACCCTGATCATCGCCGCCTTCATTCCGAACCGGACTGTATGGGGCTTCGCCAACATGCAGGGGCTGGTGATGTTCGGCCTGTATGCGGCGGGCATCCTCAGCGCCCTGGCGGTGTCGTTCGTGATCCGGCGCATCTTCTGGCGGGGGGCGGTAGAGCCCTTCATGATGGAGCTGCCCGCCTACAAGGCGCCCGACGTTCGCAGCGTGTTGTTCAATCTGTGGCTCCGGGCGCGGATCTTCCTCGAGCGGGCGGGCCGGATCATCCTGCCGCTGATGGTGCTGATCTGGGCCCTGTCGACCTTCCCCTATCCGCCGGAAGGCGCCACGGCGCCGGCCATCGACTATTCGTTCGCCGGGATGATGGGCAAGGCGCTGGAGCCGATCTTTGCGCCGATCGGCTTCAATTGGCAGATGGTCATCGCCCTGATCCCGGGCATGGCGGCGCGGGAAGTGGCGGTCGCCGCCCTCGGCACAGTCTACGCCGTGGCGGATCCCGAGAGCGCCACGGCCGTTCTGGCCACCACCCTGGCGGGGCAATGGTCCCTGGCGACCGGGCTGGCCTTCCTGGCCTGGTACGTCTTCGCGCCGCAGTGCGTGGCGACGCTGGGGGTGGTCAAGCGCGAGACCAACTCGTGGAAATGGATGTGGGTGATGGTCGTCTACATGTTCGGCCTGGCCTATCTGGCGGCCTTCCTGACCTACCGGATCTCGGTGGGTCTGGGCGGGGGCTGAGCCCCTCAGACGACTGGTGCCGGTTGCAGGAATCGAACCCGCGACCTTCGGTTTACAAAACCGCTGCTCTACCAGCTGAGCTAAACCGGCGTCCGTCGTGACGGCGGCCCTTATGCGGACGGCGCGGCCCGGGGTCAATCGAGCGCGGCGGCGATGCGATCGGCGAGGGCGCGCAGCGTTTCCGTTTCGGCCATTGGGGCGTGGCCGTGGCCCTTCATGGGGCGATCGCTCCAGCGGGGGATGACGTGAAAATGCAGGTGGAAGACGGTCTGGCCGCCGGCCTCGCCGTTGAACTGCATGATCTTGAAACCCTCGGGCCGCAGCGCCTTGACCACGGCGCGGGCAGTGCGCTGCGTCGCCGCGGCGAGGCGGGCGAGCACCTCGGGCTCGATGTCCAGCAGGGTGCGGGCGGTCGAGGTTTTCGACACGATCAGGACATGGCCCTCGGACTGGGGGAAGACGTCCATGAAGGCGAGCACGTGGTCGTCCTCCCACACCTTCACGGCGGGGATCTCGCCGCGCAGGATCCGGGCGAAGATGTTGTCGGGATCGTAGGGGGCGTGAAGGGTCATGGCGCGCTCCGGCGGGTTCGGGCGAGGCTAGCAATGCGGACGGCAACAGGGGAGCCCCGGCGGCGTTCCGGTGTTAGGGTCAAGGTCCAAAGGGAGTCGGCCATGCTGCGGTTCATCGTCCAGTTTCTCGTCACCTGCCTGGCCCTGTGGCTGGCGGCGCAGATCGTGCCCGGCGTGGGGTTCACCGACACGCCCTCGCTGTTGCTGGCGGCGATCCTGCTGGGGATCGCCAACGCCATCGTGCGGCCGGTCCTGACCATCCTGACGTTTCCGCTAACGATCCTCACCTTCGGCCTGTTCCTGCTGGTGGTGAATGCGGCGGTGATCGGACTGGTGGCCGCGCTGCTGGGCGGGTTCGTGGTCGACGGCCTGTGGGCCGGGATCGGCGCGGCCATCGTCACCGGCGTGGTCAGTTGGATCGCCGGCTGGTTCATCGGCGGCGAACGGCGGGACTGAGTCACCGGACATCCTTGCGGAACGGCGAGAGCTCTTCGGCGAGAACCCGGATCTCTGCGTCGACCGCGGGGCGTTCGCGCGCCAGATAGTCAGCGACGGGGGCCCGCAGGGCGGGGTCGGCGATCCAGTGGGCCGAATACACCGGCGTCGGCATGTAGCCGCGGGCGATCTTGTGTTCGCCCTGGGCTCCGGCCTCGACCCGCGACAGGCCGCGGTCGATGGCGAACTCGATGGCCCGGTAGTAGCAGAGCTCGAAATGGAGGAAGGGGACCTCTTCCAGCGCCCCCCACTGGCGGCCGTAGAGGGCGTCGCGGCCGATCAGGTTCAGCGCCCCGGCGATGGGGATACCGTCGCGGAAGGCCATGACCAGGGCGATGCGGTCGGCCATGGTCGCGCCGAGGCGGCTGAAGAAGTCGCGGGTCAGATAGGGCCGGCCCCATTTGCGCGAGCCGGTGTCCATGTAGAAGGCGAAGAAGGCGTCCCAGTGGGCGTCCTCGATATCGGGGCCGGTGAGGACCCGGATGTCGAGGCCGGCCCGGGCCTCGCGGCGCTCGCGGCGGATGGTCTTGCGGCGGCCGGAGGACAGGGCGGCGAGGAAGTCGTCGAAGGTCTGATAGCCGTCGTTGCGCCAGACGTACTGCATGTCCTGGCGCAGCAGCAGGCCGGCCTCGCCCATGGCGTTCCAGTCGCCGCGGGTCGGGAAGTTGACGTGCAGGGAGGAGACGCCGAGCCGCTCGGTCAGGGCCAGGGCGCCCTGCAGCAGGGCCTCGCGCACCGTGGCGAGGTCGGCGTCCGGGTGGGCGAGGAAGCGGGGGCCGGTGACCGGGGTGAAGGGCACGGCGGCCAGCAGCTTGGGATAGTAGCGACCGCCCGCCCGTTCGTAGGCGTCGGCCCAGCTGTGGTCGAAGACGTATTCGCCCTGGCTGTGGCCCTTGAGCCAGAGGGGCATGACGCCGAGGACGCGGCCGGTTTCGTCCTCGAGCGACAGGTGGCGGCCAGCCCAGCCCTCGCGCGGGACGGCGCTGCCGGAGGCCTCGCAGGCGTCGAGGAAATCAAAGGAGACGAACGGATCGCCGGCGGGGGACGCGCAGGCGTCCCAGGCCTCGCGGCCGATGTCGGCGACCCGGTCGTGAACGCGGAGGGTGAAGGTCACCGCACCTCGACGATGGCGTCCACCTCGACGGCGAAGCCGAGGGGCAGGCGGTAGACGCCGACGGCCGAGCGGGCGTGGCGGCCCTTGTCGCCGAAGGCCTCGACCATCAGGTCGGAGCAGCCGTTGATGACGGCCGGGATGGCCTCGAAGTCGCCGGCGGCCTGGACGAAGCCGCCCAGTTTGACGACGCGGACGACGCGCTCGAGGTCCCCGTCCAGGGCGGCGGACATCTGGGCCAGAAGGTTGACGCCGCACATCCGGGCGGCGGCCTGGGCCTGCTCCGGCGAGACGTCGGCGCCGACCGTGCCCTTGATCCCGCCGGAAGCGTCGTTGGACAGCTGGCCGGAGATGTGGAGCAGGTTTCCGCTCTGGACGTAGGGCACATAGTTGGCCACCGCCTTGGCGGGTTCCGGCAGTTGGATGCCGAGTTCGGCGAGGCGGGCGGCGACGGTCATGGCAGGCTCCTGATGGGGATGTGGGGGCGGTTTAGCGCGCGGGAAGGGCGGCGTCAGCCCTGCATCGGGCATGACTCTCCGCCGCTTGTCTCCAAACGGTCGGGGAGGTCGGCGGAGCGCGGGCGGTCGGCCCGGAACCGTGTGGCCCCCTGCTTTCGCGTTACGGGAGCCTGTGTGAATTTTCGGCTGAACGCCTGCGCTCCGCCGTGATCGCGGCTTCCGAGCGCTTCGGGGCGGGCCTCCCAGGCGGAGCGGGGTGTCGCCAGTTTTCGGCCCCCGGTCCTTTTCGCCTTTAGACCCTTTCGAAACTAAGCCCGGGCGGGCAGGAGCGGCCAGGCCCCTGGGCTCCTCCGTTTCAAACCGGAGGACAGTCCCTTTCCACGCCGGAGGGGGGAGCAACCCGTCCTCCAGGATGGTCCGGTTCCGCCGCGCGCCGCCCGAAGGCGATACGCGGCGTCCCGCAACGATCACACCCGCCGCACGCGGTTGGCCCTGGCGCCAGACGCCCTCCCCCGCGACGGGATGGACGGCATTATACGGCCGCCATTTACGCGGATGGAAAACAGCGTCGAGAAAAGGCGATGTGTCTGATGTCGCAGGAGAGTTTTGTGACAATCGGACTATAATTTCGCGGATCGCCAGCACAGCGTCATGGCCCTCGAGAGCCAGGGTTCATCACGACGGACACAACGGATTCACAAAGGACACGACGGGGCCGGCGGGCCCGCGGCTCCCGTCAGGGAGACGCCATGGATGACTGCGGGCAAGAGCCCGCGGAGAGCGGCGACCAACTCGCTCCCGTCGTGTCCTTTGCGCCTCTTCGTGTCCGTTGATGAACCCGCAGGCGGCGGTGTCGGCGCGTTGGTCTGGAGCGGCCCTCAGCGGCTGGCGTTCTGCATGCAGTCGCCGGCGATGTAGAGGCCGTTGAGGTAGTTCCAGCGGTCCCGGAGCGCCTGGGCTTCGAGTTCGCGGCGACGGCGCTCCCCGTCAGTGAGGGCGTCCGCGCCGGCGATCACCAGGCCGGCCCCGGGAATCAGCATGGCGGCGCCGGCCTTGGCCACGTCCACGGCCGCGCCGAGGCGGCCGGGCGTATTGTCGCCCATGCGTTCGCTGAGCGTCGCCGCCTCATCGGCGATCTGGACGCAGGTGAGGTTGGCGTCGCCGGCCTGGACCACCGTCCCGGAGCCTGCGGTTCCGTCTGCGCCCGCGCCGGCCGGCTGCTGGGTCGCGCAGCCGCCGCAGATCAGGGCGGCGGCGAGGAAGAGATGGGCTTTCACGATCAGTACTCCACTTGTTACCCGACAGAACGGGGGTGGAGGACCGAGGTTGCCTGCGGCGATGATCAGGCCCGGACGGCGCGGGACGCCTCGACGCCGAGCGCCTGCAGGGCGGCGGCGGCGATGTGCTCGGCGTTGAGGCCCGCGGTGGCGTACATGGCGGCCGGATTGTCCTGGTCCTGAAAGACGTCGGGCAGATGCAGGGTGCGGACCTTGAGGCCGGCGTCGAGGGCGCCCTTTTCCGCCAGCATCTGCAGCACGAAGGCGCCGAAGCCGCCCATGGCCCCCTCCTCCACCGTGATCAGGCATTCATGCTCGCGGGCGAGGCGCAGGATCAGGTCGGCGTCCAGCGGCTTGGCGAAACGGGCGTCGGCGACCGTGGCCGAGACGCCGCGCGCGGCGAGGGCGTCGGCGGCCTTGAGCGATTCCTGCAGGCGGGTGCCGAGCGACAGGATGGCGACGGTGGTCCCTTCGCGGACGACGCGGCCCTTGCCGATCTCCAGCGGGGCGGCGAGTTCCGGGATCTCGACTCCGACGCCGTCGCCGCGGGGATAGCGGAAGGCCGAGGGGCGGTCGTCGATCTCGAGACTGGTGGCGATCATGGCGGCCAGTTCGGCCTCGTCGGCGGCGGCCATCAGCACCATGCCCGGCAGGGCGCCCATGTAGCCGATGTCGAAGCTGCCGGCGTGGGTGGCGCCGTCGGCCCCGACCAGGCCGGCGCGGTCCATGGCGAAGCGCACCGGCAGGGACTGGATGGCGACGTCGTGGACGACCTGGTCGTAGCCGCGCTGAAGGAAGGTCGAATAGATGGCGCAGACCGGCTTCATGCCGTCGGCGGCGAGGCCGGCGGCGAAGGTGACGGCGTGCTGTTCGGCGATGCCGACGTCATAGGTGCGCTCGGGGAAGGCCTGGCCGAACAGGTCCAGCCCGGTGCCCGAGGGCATGGCGGCGGTGATGGCGACGATGGAGGGATCGCGCTCGGCCCGCTTGATCAGCTCGGTCCCGAACACCTTGGTGTAGCTGGGGGCGTTGGAGACGGACTTGGACTGCTTGCCCGAGACGACGTCGAACTTGACCACCGCGTGCAGCTTGTCGGCGCTGGTCTCGGCCGGGGCGTAGCCCTTGCCCTTCTGGGTGACCACATGGACCAGGACCGGGCGGTCGTCGATGGCCGCCGCATTGCGCAGGATCGGCACCAGATTGTCCATGTCGTGGCCGTCGATCGGGCCGATGTAGTAGAAGCCCAGCTCCTCGAAGAAGGTGCCGCCGGTGACCATGCCGCGGGCGTATTCCTCGGCCTTGCGCGCGGCGTTGCGGAACGGGCGCGGCATGTGTTCGGCGACCGACTTTCCGAAGCGGCGGAAATTGCGATAGGCGCCGCCCGAGACCTGTTTGGCCAGATAGGCGCTCATGCCGCCGACCGGCGGGGCGATCGACATGTCGTTGTCGTTCAGGATCACGACCAGCTGTTTGGTGGTCTCGGCGGCGTTGTTCATGGCCTCATAGGCCATGCCGGCGGACATGGAGCCGTCGCCGATGACAGCCACGACCTTGTTCGATTCGCCCTTCTGGTCGCGGGCGGCGCAGAAGCCGAGGGCGGCGCTGATCGAGGTCGAGGCGTGGGCGGCGCCGAAGGGGTCGTATTCGCTCTCGCTGCGCTTGGTGAAGCCCGAGAGGCCGCCGGGCTGGCGCAGGGTGCGGATGCGGTCGCGGCGGCCGGTCAGGATCTTGTGCGGATAGCACTGGTGGCCGACGTCCCAGATCAGGATGTCCTTCGGCGTCTCGAACACGTGGTGGATGGCCACGGTCAGCTCGACCACGCCGAGGCCGGCCCCGAGGTGGCCGCCGGTGACGGAGACCGGGTCGAGACCATCGACGCGGTCTCCG
>NZ_JAVHLH010000220.1 GCF_031082345.1 Brevundimonas sp.
CGCGCGTCGAACGCAAAGTCAGAACGGTCTGGCGGCGCAGGATCACGGCCCCTACCCCGCCAAATGTCGTCGCATCTCAGCCCGCTGGAATCAACGGGCGTTTTTCGCGTCACAGGTTAGCGAGCCGCGTCCGAGTCGCCTACCAGGCGATCCGACGTTCGTTTCAGTCCCGCGGCGCGGTCTGGACGATCTCGGACTTCAACTGCTGGTCGATGGGCGCGTCGACCGCATCATTGGCCGGCACGATCGGCGGCGCCACGATGCGGTCGATGGTCTCGATCAGGCCGTCCCACGGCAGCGCGCCGCGGTTGCGCACCCGATCGTAGTTGTCGACCGGATTGTAGATCGTCAGCGTCGGATCGAGGTCGGCGCCCTCCAGCCGGCCCATGGCGGCCAGCAGATTGGCCTGGGCGACGTATTCGTTGCGCCGCGCGCTGGCCAGGGTGACCTCGGCGTTGCGCAACTCCAGCTCCTGGTTGAGCACGTCCAAGGTCGTGCGCAGGCCGACCTGGGCCTCCTGGCGGACGCCCTCGGCGGCCACGGTGGCGGCCCGCACGGCCTCGGTCCCGGCGTCCAGGCTGGAGCGCGCCGACAGCGCCTGCGCATAGGCCGAGCTGACCGACTGCAGAGTGTTGCGGCGTTCGCCCTCGACGTTGATCTGGGCGACATTGGCGCGCTCGAGCGCCTGGGCCACGCGCGAGCTGTTCAGGCCGCCGGTGAACAGCGGCACCGAGACGGTGGCGCCGGCCGTGAGGCGGGTGGTGTCGCCGATATCGCCGATGCGGTCGAAGTCGGTGTTCGAGCCGCCATAGGAGGCGGTCAGCCGCGCGGACGGCATATACTCGGCCTTGGCGGCAGCGACATTGGCCTCGGCCGCACGGAGGTTGTAGGCGGCGGCGCGGATGCCGGGATTGTCCAGCAGCGCCACGTCGAGGGCCGCGTCGAAATCGGTCGGCACGCCCGGCAGCACCGGCATCGGGGCCAGGTCGCCCGGCGACTGGCCGACGACGGCGGCGTAGGAGGCGCGCGACACCGACAGCTGGGCCTGGGCGTTGGCGAGGTCGGCCTCGGACTGGGCCAGACGGGCCTCGGACTGGGCGACGTCGGTCCGGGTGATCTCGCCGACCTCGAAGCGGGCGGAGGCCTCTTCGAGCTGGCGTTGCAGCACGCCGAGGTTGGACTGACGGATGCGGAGGATCTCGGCGTCGCGGAGGACATCGGCATAGGCCTGGATCACCGAGGCCAGCACGGTCTGTTCGATGTCGCGCAGGTTTTCCCGCCCGGCGAGGATCTCGGCTTCCGCCGCGGTGATGCCGTGGCCGATGCGGCCGCCGCTCCACAGCGTCTGCGACAGGCCGATGCTGGCCGAGGCGCTGTCGCCGTCGAACCCGGCCATGTCGCCGTAGCTCTGGGTGTGGCTGCCGCTCAGGGTGACGTCGAGCCTCGGGCGCAGACCGGCGCGGGCCTGAACGATCGATTCGTCCAGCGCCCTCTGGTTGGCCCGCTGGGCCAGCAGTGACGGATTGGTCTGATAGGCCAGGGCGATCGCTTCCCGCAGCGTTTCAGCCCAGACGGGCGCTCCCATTCCGGTGACCACGGCGATGATGGCGACCGAGGCGAGCGCGCGCGAACGTTTCAGCATGACTGTTCCTGCCTGGCGCGTACGAGGATGAACGCGCCCCTTTGTATCCCATAGGCCAGATGGGGGACGGTTTCGTCCCGCGCCAGTTAAGATTTTTTCACGCGACACCTGAGGCGCGCCCACACGCGCCGGTTTACAGGGCGAAGGCGGGCGCCGGCGCGAGTTCCGCGAGCACGGGCGGGGCCGCGTCGAACAGCTCACGACGGGAAATTCCGGACGGACCCTTCACATACAGGACGGCCTTGCCGGCGGGGCCGGTGCGTTCGACCACGGCCAGCCGGCCTCCGACCTTGAGCGCGGCCAGCCAGGCCTCCGGGCGTCCGGGCGCGGCCGCCTCGGAGACGATGACGTCATAGCCCTCGCCGACCGGATGGGTGAACGGGGCCACCACGCCGTCGACCCCGGCCTCGGCCAGGGCGGGGCCGACCACGTCCAGCACCTTCGGGTCGGATTCCTGGGCCGTGGCCCTGAGGCCCATTTGGGCGAGCACGGCGGCGGCGTAGGGGGCGGCGATCGCCAGCGCCGTCTCACCGGCCCGGGGCTCAAGCGCCATCAGCAGCTTGGACAGGTCGCGGGGCAGCATCAGACGGCGGCCGCCGACGATCTCAGGCTCGATCTCGGCATAGGCGGCGAAGGCGCGCTCCGCCGGCAGGAAGCGTTCGCGCGGGACGGAAAGGAGCGCGGCCTGCAGGTCGCGATCGGTGACGTCGTTCACCCGGACCTGACTGTCCACCATGACCTTGCGCGCGGCGGCGAAATCCATCTGTCGCAAATCCCGAAAAGCAAAGGCGCGGCAAGGCGCCGGAAATCTCGCGCGCTTATAGGTCTGTGCGTTGCGGGCGACAATCCGATCTGATAGCGAACGGCCCTCGCGATGGCGAGGTCGTCCCCGGATCGTTTCCGGAAGCGGCCCAGGGCCTGATGGCGGAGTGGTTACGCAGAGGACTGCAAATCCTTGCACCCGAGTTCGATTCTCGGTCAGGCCTCCATCGCGATTTTCGGACAGATCAGACGGGCGCGGTCATCCAGCCGATGACCGTGGCCGCGCTCACCGTCGCGGCGACGATCGTGATGGCCACGGCGACGCGCGCGTTGCGGCTGACGAAGAACAGAATGCTGTCGAACATAATCAACTCCCCCGGACCACGACACAGCGCCACAGATCGCGCCGTTCATCAAGGTATACGAAGGGTTAATCGCGGATCAGTGAACGCTTTACGCCTGGCGCGTGAAATGATGCAGGGCGATGGCCCCCGCAGTCGCCACATTGAGCGAATCGAAGCCGCCGGACATCGGAACGCCCACGGTCTCGCACCGCTCGAGCAGGTCTGACGGCAGGCCCGGACCCTCCGCCCCGAGCACGATGGCCGTGCGCCCTCCCCTCGGCGCGAGGTGCAGCGGAGACGGCGACGACGGGCTCATGGCCAGGACGCGGAAGCCCGCCGTCTTCAGGCCCTCGACCAGAACGCCCGCGCCGAGACCCGTCGACATCGGGGTGCGCAGGACGGCGCCGACCGAGACGCGGATGGCCTTTCGGTAGAACGGGTCGCAGCAGCGGTCGTCCAGCAGCACCGCGGCGGCCCCGAAGGCGGCGGCGGCGCGAAAGATCCCGCCCATGTTGTCGTGGTTGCCGATGCCGCAGGCGACGACCACGACCGACTCGTCCGGCGCGCCCGCCAGCACTTCGGACAGCGGGCGCGGAACGGGCTTCTCGCCCAAGGCCAGTATGCCCCGGTGAAGGTGGAAGCCGGCGACTCCGTCCAGCACCGGCTGCGCCGCTGAATAGACCGGCGTCGCGGGGGGCAGGGCTTCGATGAGGTCGACCAGGCCGGCGATCCGCTTCTCCGCGATCAGGGCCGCGACCGGACGGCACAGGGAGGCCGGCGAGGCCAGCACCCGCAGCACCACCTCGCCCTCGGCCACGAACAGGCCTTGGCGGCCCGTGAGGTCGCGCTCGCGGATATCGCGGAAGGCGGCGACGCGGGCGTCGCGCGGATCGTCGATGGGGATTACGGCCAATCGGATATTTCCCGTTGCGCGAGCCTGACTCGCGCTGCTATAGCGCCCGCCTTCCCGAGAGGAAGTGTTCCGCGGTAGCTCAGTGGTAGAGCAGCCGACTGTTAATCGGCTGGTCGTAGGTTCGAATCCTACCCGCGGAGCCACTCTCCCTTCCCCCGACCATCGGCCAGAAAAAAGCCCGACGCGAGCGCCGGGCTGAAGAGGTTCGGTGATGGTGGGTGTCCTCGAACAAGGAAGACATCCCCTCGTTCGACTGAATTGGTAAACGGTTCGTAAACCCTGTCAGGGGGCGGCGGGATCGGGCAGCCAGGTGGTCTGGCCCGAGCCGCCCGGGCCGGCCCAGCGGATGCGCCAGCCGGAGTCCAGCCTTTCCACGGCCAGGTCCTGCGACCCGACGGCCTCTCCCGGCCACGGGAAGTCCCTGCCCGCCACCCGGACCTGGTCCGGACCGTCACGAGGGGGGAGGATGACGCTCCAGCGCCCCCGGGAATCCGGGGCGACCTGCACCAGCTCGTCGCCGCTCTGCACGGCGACCACATCGGTCCCCGCCGCGACCTGGCCGGACGCCAGCCTCATGCGGCCATCACTGTCGATCGCTCCCAGCGCCGGCGCGGCGTCCAGCCGGCGGGTCGCGCCCCCGGGGCGAAGCACCACGATCGGGCCTTCCCCGGCCGCGAGGATCAACAGCCGGTCCGGCGAGGGCGCGGGATCCTGGCCGACCTGGGTCTCCGGGCGAAGCAGGAGATGTCCGGCAGGGGCCGGGACGCCGATCTCGAAGCGACCGCGCGAATCGGCCGTGGCCGCGTACGCCGTCCCGTCATCGCCGCGCAGCACCACCCGGGTCTCCGCGCCCGCGACGCCGGACACGGTCAGGCCGGGCCCGGCGCGCTCGACCCGTTCAATGACGGGAGGACGGGCCCACTCGCGCGCCGCCTCGGCCTCGCCGCCGGCCCGCTCGGGCGGGCTCGGCGAACAGGCCGTCG
>NZ_JAVHLH010000221.1:0-1920 GCF_031082345.1 Brevundimonas sp.
TGCGCGCCGACGCCGAGGCCTATGTGCGGAGCTTCTCGCGCGATCTCTCGGCCCGGGCCGCGGCCGGCGATGGTCCGGGGGTGCTGGGACGGCTGACGTCGGATGGCGGCCGCGCCTTCATGCTGCTGGACGCCGCCATCGGCGACCTGGCCTGATCCCTCCCCTCAGCCGGCGAGTTTGCGCCGCAGGGGGACGGCGGCGATCAGCCCGGCCACGGCCATCGCCGCCATGGCCCAGTAGCCGCCGGCGCCGAAGCGGTCATAGAGCGGCCCCGACGCCGCCGTGGCGAGACCGATCAGCACCCCGGCCGACAGCATCGAACTGAGCGTCTGGGCCGCCGTGTGGCTGTCAGGCGGCGACAGGCGCTCGACGATCTGCAGCCCGGCGAGGAAGGTGGCGGCGAAGGTCAGGGCGTGCAGCGCCTGCAACGGCCACAGCAGCCACAGCGGCGGGGCCAGGGCCATGGCGCTCCAGCGCAGCACCGCGGCGGCCGATCCGATCATCAGCAGGCTCCAGGGTCCGATGCCGACCCGGCGGCGCCACGGCTCGAACAGCCACATCAGGGCGATCTCTACGATCACGCCAAAAGCCCAGAGCTGGCCCGTGACCGCCTCACTTATCCCCTGGGTTTTCCACAGGATGGCCGAGAAGCCGTACTGGAAGGCGTGGGCCGCCTGAACCGCGCCGATGGCGAAGATGGCGGTCATGAAGACCGGATCGGCGACCAGGCGGCCGAGACCCCGGAAGCGCTCCAGCCCGGCCACGACGGCCCCGTCGGCGACCGGTTCGGCCGGCAGGGCGAAGGCGGCGACGGCGGCGAGGCCGAGCGAGGCCGCGACGAGCCAGACGATCACCCCGTCCACGGGCCCGTGCAGCAGCAGGGCGCCCATGCCTATGTTGGCGACCACGAAGGCGGCGGAGCCCGCGCCGCGCGGCAGGGAGAAGCTGAAGCCGAGTCGCGCCGCCAGCCGCAACGTCATGACGTCGGTGAGGGGCACCAGCACGCCCATGGCGGTGGCCCCGACGAACCAACCGAGCGCCCGGACGGCGTAGAGGTCCGAGAGTCCGGCCACGCCATAGCCCGCCGCCATGACCAGGCCCATCAGGGCGATCGGCGTGCGCCGGTACCGGAATCCGTCGGCCCAGACGGCCAGCAGCGGACCGGTGACGATTCGGGCCAGCATCGGCGCGGCCAGCAGGGTCCCGATTTCGGCCCCGCTCAACCCCTGCGCGCGCATCCACAGGCCTGCAAACGGAAGGGACACGCCGGTGGCGCCGAAGAGCAACACATACTGTAAAGCCATGCGCGGGGCGGCGGTCATGGCGGGCGAATAGCAGACGCGCGGGATTCTGTCGGCTAGCGTCGCAACATGACAGTTGATCGCAGTCTGGCGGCCTTCGCCGCGCTGAACGGCGCGCTGGCCGTAGCCCTCGGGGCCTTCGCGGCCCACGGCGCCGGACCGCAGGTCAAACAGCTGCTGACCACCGGCGCCCATTACCAGCTGGTCCACGCGGTGGTCGCCCTCGTCTGCGCCGTCTGGCCGGCCCGGAACCGGCTGATCGCGACGGCCGGCTGGCTGGCCGCCGCCGGCGGTCTGATCTTTTCGCTCGCCCTTTCTGCCGTCGCCCTGCTGAGCCTCTCCGCCATGGGCGCGATCGCCCCGATCGGCGGCCTGCTGATGATCGCAGCTTGGCTTTTGATCGGCTTTGCCGCATTGCGGACACAAAGCCCCCACGCCTGACAGCCACGAAACGAGACCGAGTACCCGTATGGCCTTCCCCGTGCCCGAGACGTCCCGCCGCGACCTGTTTCCCGAGATCGAGCCCTACGCCAGCGGCTTCATGCCGACCGATGGCGTTCACGAGATCTGGTACGAGGAGTGCGGCAACCCGCAGGGCCTGCCGGTGGTGGTGCTGCAC
>NZ_JAVHLH010000221.1:1930-4618 GCF_031082345.1 Brevundimonas sp.
GCTGCACGGCGGACCCGGCGGCGCGGTCAATCCGGGCATGCGACGCTATTTCGACCCCTCGAAATATCGGATCGTCCTGTTCGACCAGCGCGGTTGCGGCAAGAGCCGGCCGAACGCCTCGCTGGAGGACAACACCACCTGGACCGTGATCGAGGACATCGAACGGCTGCGCGAGCTGCTGGGCATCGACAAATGGGTGGTGTTCGGCGGCAGCTGGGGTTCGACCCTGTCGATGGCCTACGCGATCACCCATCCCGAGCGCGCGGCGGCGCTGGTGCTGCGCGGAATCTTCCTGCTGACAAAGCCGGAATTGCACTGGTTCTACCAGGACGGCGCCTCGAACATCTTCCCCGACGCCTGGGAGCGGTTCATCGCTCCGATCCCCGAGAACGAGCGCCACGATCTGATGAGCGCCTATTACAGGCGGCTGATCGGCGAGAACCGGGCCGAGCGCGAACGCTGCGCCGTGGCCTGGTCGAGCTGGGAAGGCGAGACGGTCAGCGTTCAGGGGCCGGAGGCCAAGCCCGACAAGTTCGCGGAGCCGGAATTCGCCGTGGCCTTCGCCCGGATCGAGAACTGGTATTTCACCAATGGCGGCTTCTTCCCCGAGGAAGGCTGGCTGCTCAAGAACATCGGCCGCATCCGCCACATCCCCTGCTGGATCGCCCAGGGACGGTTCGACGTGGTGACGCCGATGTCGGGCGCCTGGGCGCTGCACCGGGCCTGGCCCGAGGCGAAGCTGGACGTGGTCAAGGACGCCGGCCACGCCTCCACCGAGCCGGGCATCATCGACAGCCTGGTGCGGGCGACGGACTGGGCGGCTTCGCTCTAGGCAGCAGGCAGCGGGCAACAGTGAGGTCGCGGGCCTGGCGGCTACTGGATCACGGCGACCTGCTGCCTGATCCCTGTCGCCTCACTTCTTGTCCGTCTTCCGGACCATTTCCGACAGCTGGAAGCCGATGCGGCGGGCCTCCCGCTCTTCGGGGCGGCGGCGGACGTCGAGCAGGACGTTGATCTGGCCGTAGTGCTGGATCAGCCGCACCGGCTTGCCGTGGGCGTTGCGGCCGATGAACAGGATGAAGTCGGGGCCCCAGAAGCCGACGTCCTCGATCGACATGGTCCCGTCGCCGGGCAGGCCGACGATCCGGGCCCCGACCTCGTCGTCCTTGTCGAGCCCCTTCTCGAAATCCTCGATCAGCTTGGATAGCCGGACGAAGGCCCATTCCGCCGGGTTCTCGCGCATGCGGACGCCGTCCATCATGGCCGCGGTCTGTTCCGGCGAGGCGGCCGGGATGACGGGCTTCGGACAGGGCTCGTCGCCCCAGTCGGGGACGAAGACGGGCGGGGCGGTCTTGGAGGACGATTCAGACATGGCCCGAGCCTAACGCGCGAACCGCGCGATCAGAACAGGCCCTGCCCCTTGGGCAGTTCGGCGTAGCGATGCACGCGGGTGGAGAGGATCAGGCCAAAGCCGATCATCACCGTCATCATCGACGATCCGCCGTAGGACAGCAGCGGCATCGGCACCCCGACGACGGGCGCCAGTCCCATCACCATGGCCCCGTTGATCAGCACGAACAGGGCGAAGAAGGCGGTCATCCCGGCGGCGGCGATGCGGCCGAAATGGCTGTGGGCCAGGGAGGCGATGCGCAGCGAGATCAGGATGATGGCGACATAGCAGGCCAGGACGGTGAAGGAGCCGACGAAACCGAATTCCTCGGCCACGGTCGAGAAGATGAAGTCGGTATGCCGTTCGGGCAGGAATTCGAGCTGGCTCTGACTGCCGAGGCCGTAGCCCTTGCCGAGCAGACCGCCGGATCCGAGGGCGATCTTGGACTGGATGATATTGTATCCCGTGCCCGACGGATCGGCCTCGGGGTTCATGAACGTCAGCACGCGATTGCGCTGGTAGTCGTGCATGCCGAACATCACGAAGGGCGGGATGACAGCGACGGCGGCCGCGGCCCCGGCGGCGAGCACCCGCCAGCTGAGCCCGGCGAGGAACATCACGGCCCCGCCCGTCAGGCCGATGATCATGGCCGAGCCGAGATCGGGCTGTTTGGCGACCAGGATGAAGGGCACGCCGATCATCCCGGCCGGGATCAGCAGCTTCCACGACCAGCGGGCGTCCTGGGCCGAATGGTTGTGGTACCAGCGCGCCAGGGCGAGGACGAGGCCCAGCTTCATGAACTCGGCCGGCTGAATGCGGATGACGCCGAGGTTCAGCCAGTTGCGCGCCCCGCCGGCCACATAGCCGAGGGGCGTGAACTCGATCATCAACACCATCACCAGCAGCAGGGCGTAGAGCGGATAGGCGCCGCGGAACCACCATTTCGGGTGGACCATGGCGAGGCCCAGCATGATGACCAGCAGGACCCCGAAACGGATCAGGTGGTCGGCCGCCCACGGCTGCCACTGACCGCCCGCGATCGAATAGAGCATGGCGGCGCCGACGGCGGCGACCACGCACAACAGGCTGACCAGCCGCCAGTCCAGCTCGGTGATCTTGGTCGAGATCCGGTCGCGCTCGCCGGGACGGGTCAGGGCTGAAGCGGTCATCGGCGCGGCTCCGAAAGATAGGGACGCGGGCCGGAGGTGGCGGTGGGCGCCGGACGCGGGGCGGGCGGCGGCGGCGCGTGCCGGGAAGGAGAGTGCTCCTTCCAGCGCGACGCGCCCTGCCGCCGGCTG
>NZ_JAVHLH010000222.1 GCF_031082345.1 Brevundimonas sp.
CGCCGCACCCCCATGGTGGTATGGTTTGACCAGGTGGCTATCGCTCAGTTGGGTGGGGCCCCGAACAGGTAGGGTCAGTCGGCGACACGACCTCGTCCGCTGGAGAATCTTGTTGCCTTCGAAACCTTCGCCTCTTACAAACACTCTCGATAACTCGCGGGCCAGCCCGTCCAACACACCTGATTATGGGGATTAAAGCATGCGTAAGACCATCGCCGCCGTAACGGCGGGCCTGCTGCTCGTCGCCGGCCAAGCCGCTGCCGCCAACAATTCCGCGACCGCCCGCGTGGGCGACCGCGTCGGCGCTGAAGCCGATGCGAGCTCGGAGTTCGCCGGCATTCCGCTCCCGGTCCTGCTGATCGGCGCCGCCGTTCTGGTCGCGACGGTCGTGGTCGTCAGCGACGACGACTCGGAAAGCGATTGATCTGAACCGGCGCGGGTAACGTTCGCTATCGTGCAGACGTAATTGCCCGTAACTGGCAAGCTTCTTAAGGACCAGTGGGACGCCGTTGCTCTAGCATCGGCCGTCCTGCTGGTCCTTTCGTTTGTCTTGGGCGGAGCCAGCCAAAACCACGCCCTGCGTCTCGCGCTGGTGGAACTGGCGGCCCTGCCGGTCCTGGTGCTGGCTGCGGGCCGGATTGTCCAGACCGGCCTGTGGCGAGAGCACAGGCTGGCGCTCGGCTTGACGGCCGCACTTGTGGCCATCCCCCTGATCCAGTTGATCCCCCTCCCCCCCGCCATCTGGACCGGGCTGCCCGGACGGGACCAGATGGTGCTCGCCCTGGAACTCGCGGGCCTCGAGCCCGGCTGGACCCCGCTGAGTCTGACACCTGATCGTACCTGGCGATCTGCGTTGGCCCTTACGCCCCCTGTCGCCTTCTTTCTGGCCGTGCTGTCGATGTCCCACATCCAGCGCGAGCGAATGGTCCATCTCCTCATCGCCGCAGCGGTCGTCGGTATACTTCTCGGCGCCGCCCAGTTGGTGAGCGGTGGGGACCGGCTGTACTTGTGGCACTGGACGGATGCCGGCTCAGTCAACGGCTTCTTCGCCAACCGCAATCACCTGGCCTCCTCCCTGCTGATCACACTGCCTTTCGCCATCACGATGGGGGCGTCGACCCTCAGGCGGCGGGATCGAGGAACCTCGGCCCTGTGGCTGGGGGCGCTGTTCGCCGGCCTCGTCGTCGTCGCCCTGGCCGCGATCAGGTCACGCGCGGGAATCGCTCTCTTCGCGCCCGTGATGGTCGCAAGCCTGCTGGCGGCGTGGATCGCTGCGGGCAGAGGCCGCCCGGGTCCCGGCCTTTTGTTGCTCGTAGGCTCCGTCGGCGCAGCCCTTACCATCGTCGCTGTCCTGGCCCTCCCCCCCATCCTCGCCAGGTTCGATATCCAGAGCGCGCCGGAAGGCCGCTTCGATCGCTGGCCCCTCGTGGCTGAGGCAGCGCAGACCTACCTTCCGCTCGGCGCCGGCATGGGAAGTTTCGACGCCGTCTACCGGTCGGTGGAGCCGCTGGAGCAACTGGATTCCACCTTCTTCAACCAAGCGCATAACGAATATCTGGAGACATGGCTGGAAGCCGGCTGGCTCGGGATCGGTCTGGTCATCGCCTTCTCCATCTGGTGGTTCCGCCGCAGCTGGAGCGCCTGGCGAGCGCCACCCTCCCGGGAAGGCGACCTTCAACGGGCGGCGAGCATCGCTATCGGCGTGGCGCTCCTGCACTCCATCGGCGACTATCCGTTGCGGACGGTCACACTGGCTGTCGTCTTCGCCCTGTGCTGCGGTATTCTGGAATTCTCCGGACGGCCCCCGCAGCCGCGCAGCCGCGCCGAGGCGAAGACGCGAAGCCGCAATCACTCCAGTCGGACGGTCCAGCCCATGGATGGCCGCTAGGGCCGGAGATCAGGCTGTGTCCTGATTGGCGTGCACGGGGCGCTGTGAACTTGATCGGGTCGGCCGGGCCGTTCCGACGAACAGATTGGCGGTGGTCAACCGTCAACAGGCGCTTCTTCCGTGCCTGGTTTCCGGGCCGCGCCACGGCCCGACAGCCTGAAGGCTTGCTCCCCTGCCCTTGCACCCTCCGGGGCGCCGAGCCCCGCCTCAAGCCCCTCCCCTGATGGCTCGCCCCTTTCCACCCGCTGGCAAATCCGTTAGCGTTCCGTGGGTTGCTGGACGTTTGGCCGCAGGTTGCCGCTAGCGAACCCGGGAGCAGCCAATGGCGATCGAGACCACCCGCGCGCGGTTCGGCTATGTGGCCGACGTGTCGGCGGGAACAGGCAACGCCCTTGAGGTGCGGTTTCTCGGCAGGACAGTCGCCGACCCGGGGGGACTGGCCTTCTCGCCTGAGACGAATTCCAGGGGCGATCTGGCCTATGCCGTTGGACTGGCGGACGGGATCAAATCTTCCCTGGGCGCCACGGACATTTGGCTTAACGGAGACCTGATCGCCACGGGTCGCCAGGTGCTCGATCTGGCGATGACCGATACGACCCTGGCCTGGCTCGAGACCACGGCTGTCGGGACGACGCTCAATCGCTATTCCCTCATGACCGGCGCCCTGACCACCGAGCCGCTGCCGGTGCGCGCGCAGCGGGTGGTCGTGGATGGCGATGGCTTTTTGATCAACGGCGTCCACGCCACAACGGGCAATACCGTTGTGGTAGCCGCGAGCCCGGGGGAGATAGCGGTCTCGACCGATTTCGGCGAGCAGTCGATCTTCCTGTCGGGGAATTCGGATGGCGCCGCCCTGGTTCGGGTGACGGGCGATCAGGCCGGACAGCTGCTTTACGCGGCGTTGGACCGCGTATTGAGGCCTGAGACCGAGGATTTCACCGGTATCGGCAACGACGCCGGGCGACTGGCCTGGCATCAGAGCTATCGTCTTCTCGCGCTGGCGGATCTGGCGCTGGCGACGGACGACGCGGGCCTGAAGGCGCGGGCGGCGGCGGCTGTCACCGAGATGTTGAGTCAGGCGGATTCGAACGGCAACTACCCTTCCACCCGCTACAGCGAAGGTGACGGCGCTTTCGCCTTCTCTGTCCACTCCGGCTGGATCTACAACGCCGCTTTCCAGTCATGGGACTTTCTGTCCCCTGAACAACGGCAGTCGCTGGTTGAGCAGGCGACCCGGAGCTTCGACAGTTTTGAAACAGACTGGATGAGCTACGGCTATCGCTTCACTCCGGGCACCGATTTCTATCTCGACGGCGTGGTGCAGCCGTTCAACATGCAGGCGGCCATGGGCCTGTTGGCTCTCGATCTCCACCACGCGACGGGGGAGGTGCGGTTTCTTGAGCGGGCTGAGGCGATCTTCAACCTGATTACCTCCGAGCTCATTACGGAGAACGGGACCGCGTTCTGGCACTTCTGGCCCCGCCTCTTCACGGACGGCTGGTCCGAAGGAACGTTCGACAGCGACAATGCGCCCACGCGTCCGCCTTCTCCCCCTAATCTGGAAGACGTGTACCACTCGCTGATCACCATGCCCTTCCTCCGGGAGGCGGGGCGAGCGTTGGGTCAGGAAGGCGTCATTGACGTGGGCGCCCTGTTTTCGTCGATCCACCTCGGCGGATTGAACTTCGCCGCGGAGCTGAACGGGACCGTCGGCGGCTATGAGTTCCTGCCGCCCTGGCCGGACGCAGAGGCGTTGTGGCCCTTTCTGGTGCGAGAACTCCCTTCCGTCCTGCCGCATTATGACCAGGGGGTATTCGACTGGATGTACGCCGGATCGGCTCGGCGAAGCGGCGTCACCGCCTCCACCCGGATCGAAATCGAGACCCTCGATCCACATACCGGACAGGTGACGGGGACGCATACCCTGACTGGACCGGCGGAGATCCTCGCCTACCTCCAGGCCAATGACTATGCGCGGGAGCCGGCCACGCCAGGATCCATCGATCTGGCCACGGATGGACCTGATACGCACGCCGGCACGGCTGAAGCCGACTCCGTTCGATTGCTGGACGGCGATGACACGGCGGTCATGGGGGACGGGAACGACCTGGTGATGGGCGACTTCGGCGACGACGCCGTGTTCGGCGAAGGTGGTGATGATGCTCTCTACGGAGGCTTTGGAGAGGATCTGCTGAACGGCGGCGTCGGCGACGACCTGCTCTCCGGACAAGCGGGCGACGACATGCTGCGCGGCGGCGCGGGGCAGGACGCCCTCGTCGGGGGCGGTGGGATGGACACGGCGGACTATTCTGGATCGGTTGACCGGATCGCCGTCAATCTCATGACCAGGACCGCCCTGGGCGGCGACGCGCACGGTGACACCCTTTTCAGCATCGAGAATCTGGTCGGAACGAACAGCGATTTCACCGATTTTCTGGTTGGCGACAACGGCGTCAATGTGTTGAGCGGTCTGGCGGGTGACGACCAACTCGATGGACTCGGCGGCAATGACACCCTGATGGGGGGCGAAGGCGCAGACAGGCTCGACGGCGGCGAGGGCGATGATGTTCTGAACGGAGGCGGGGGAAACGACAGCCTCATCGGCGGCTTCGGCCACGACACTGTTGTCGTGGCAGGGGATTTCTCCAGCTATCGCCTGCTGATGAACGGCGACGACTTCATCCTCAAGGGCCCTGACGGCGGCGACAGCCTGACCGGGATTGA
>NZ_JAVHLH010000223.1:0-956 GCF_031082345.1 Brevundimonas sp.
GGGTGAACCCAGCCAGTTCGCCATCGCGCCACTTCTGGGGGGCCTCTGTCAGATACACCTGCCCTACCGACGTCCCCACAAGACCCAGGGGGAGGCCCATGACGCGCATGGCCAACATGAGAAATCCGGCCTCGGGTCCGGCGGCCGCCGCAGCGATTATCAGGATCGCGAGCTCAAGGCCCGCCGTGTTGAACAGGGCTTCCGGAACGGAGAACAGAGGGAATTTCCGGTATTCGGACGCGGTCCGCGCCAGCGTCGCTCCCGAGATGCCGGTCGCCGCAGCCCGGTCGTGGCGACCCAGCGACCGTAGCAGGCCGACGACGCCGACGCCGCTGTAGACGACCTGGCCGAGGATCAGGCCGAAGGGCGTGGCTGAGAAGCTCCCAATGCCAATCTGCGTCCCGGTTCCACCGGCCGCGCGCGTAACCCGCGTCTGGCTTATCAGCGCGAACCTTCGTTTCCGCGACGCCCAATACTGAAGAGCGTCATAACTTGAGGCCAGGATGACTCCGACGGGGATCATCCATAGATGCGCCTTGATGGCGGGCTGTCCGAGCAAGGCGGCGATCGTTCCCGGCATGGCGAACACCGGCACGGCCGTGGCCAGCGCAACCAGCGCCGCCGCACCGAGGGCGAGCAGAAGCAGGTTCATGGCCACGCGGTCGTCCTCGGGGAGCGGAATGGCGATATTGAACCGCAGACACGAGACAACCGTGATGAGCCCCAGAAGCGAAGTATACACCGCGAGCAGGCTGAAATCTTCCGGCGAGTAGAGCCGCGTCAGAACAGGCAGGCTCAGCGCGAGGATGCCTTGCGCGAGAACCGTCCCGCCGGTCAGCAATCCCACGTTCCGCAAGAATGCGCTCTTGGGCAGAAGGGCCTCGATCCGGGCGCGCATCGCAGGCCTCTAGTTCGAGCGAAGGCGATCCGGCGGTCGCCACAGCCTTCGCTCGAAC
>NZ_JAVHLH010000223.1:966-4609 GCF_031082345.1 Brevundimonas sp.
ACCGCCGGATCGCCTTCGTCTGCCGACAGATCCGGATTGCATCATGCCTTGACGACCTTCGGGTGTGCCGCCCGATACTTGCCGCGCGTATCGATGATCAGGTCGGCGTGCTCCAGAATAGCGTCGTAGTCGAACTCCGAGTGGTCTGTCAGGAGGACGACTGCATCAAAGGACGCCAGGTTGTCAGGGGTCAGCTCAACAGAGTTCAGTGCGAAGTTGTGTTCGCGCATCTTCGGGAAGCTCGGCGCATACGGGTCGGAGTATTCCACCACGGCCCCGCGAGCGCGGAGAATCTCCATGACAAGAACCGAAGGCGACTCCCGGGTGTCGTCAACGTCCCGCTTGTATGCGATCCCGAGAGCGAGGATGCGGCTACCCTTCAGCGACTTCCGGCGATCGTTGAGCGCCTCTGCGATCTTTGTCGCCACCCACTCCGGCATCTCGCGATTGATCTCTCCCGCGAGCTCGATGAAATGGGTCGAAAGACCGTACTCTCGCGCCTTCCAGGTCAGGTAGAACGGATCGATCGGGATGCAATGCCCACCCAGGCCCGGCCCAGGATAATAGGCGGTGAACCCGAACGGCTTGGTCGCCGCAGCGTCAATCACCTCGAAGATGTCGATCCCCATGCGGTCGCCGATGATTTTCATCTCGTTGACGAGGCCGATATTGACCGCGCGATGGATGTTCTCCAGCAGCTTGGTCAGTTCGGCGGCCTGGGTAGAGGACACCGGCACCACCTGGTCGACCGCGGCGGCGTAGAGGTGCTCGCCGACCTTGCGACAGCCCGGTGTCGAGCCGCCCACCACTTTCGGAATGGAATGGGTGCTGAAATTCGGGTTCCCGGGATCTTCGCGCTCGGGTGAGTACACAAGGAAGAAGTCCTCCCCGATCTGAAGGCCGCGCCCTTCGATGAAGGGACGCAACACCTCCTCGGTCGTACCGGGCCAGGTCGTGCTTTCGAGCGACAGCATCTGGCCGGGGCGCAGATGCGGCGTAATCGCCTTCATGGTCTCGACGATAAAGGACAGGTCTGGCTCGCGATGCCGGCTCAACGGTGTCGGCACACAGATGATGATGGCGTCGACTTCGGTGATGCGCGAAAAATCAGTCGTCGCGCGGAAACCGCCGGCCGACATGGCTGCGATGTCTTCGGCGGAAATGTGCTTGATCGGGCTTTCGCCAGCATTCAGCGTCGTGATGCGTTCGTCATCGATATCGAAACCGATGATCGGGAAACCGACCTCATGGAACCGCAGCGCCAGCGGGATGCCGACATAGCCCAGCCCAATAATGCCGATGCGCGTTTCTCTGCGCTCCAGCCGGCCGATGAACTCATCAACCGCTTGGGCGGAAGAGGGGGAGATCGAAAATTCAGTCACGAGTGGCGCTCAAGCGTTGGGATTGATTGCGGAAAGGAAGGCGTCGGACACCATGTCGATTTCGGCGACCGAGAGATAGGGGTGCATGGGGAGGCTTAGCACGAGGTGGGAAAGCCCCTCGGCCACGGGGAGTGAACCCTCGCCACCGCCGTATTCGATATAGGCCGGCTGAAGATGCATCGGGCGGGGGTAATAAACGTTCGACGGAACCCCCGCCGCCTTGAGGCGGGCCTGGACGCCGTCACGGTCAGGAACCTTGACCGTATACTGGGCCCAGGCGAAGCGATCATCTCCCTCGGCGGCCTGCGGCGTGGCCACATGGTCCTTCAGGCGCGCGGTGTAGCGTTGGGCGACCGCGTGCCGCTTCTCAAGCTCGTCACCGAACACCGCCAGCTTGGGCAGGAGAACGGCGGCTTGAAGGGTGTCGAGACGGCTGTTCACGCCGACGCGAACGACATCGTACTTCTCGTGGCCCTTGCCGTGAAGGCAGATCGAGCGGATCGCGTCGGCGATACGGTCGTCGTCCGTGAACACCGCTCCACCGTCGCCATAGCAGCCCAGGGGCTTGGCCGGGAAGAAGCTGGTGGTGGTGACATCCGCCATGCCGCTGCCGACACGGCGCCCCTTGAAGCTGGCGCCGAATCCTTGCGCAGCATCCGAGATGAAGGCCAGGCCGTGCCGGTCAGCCAGGGCCCGGGCCCGGTCGTAGTCCACGGGAAGTCCGAAGAGATCGACGGTCAACAGGGCGGCCGGTCTCAGGACCCCGCCGTCCCGGGTCCGCACGATCGCGGCCTCCGCGCTTTCAAAATCAATGTTGAAGGTGTCAGGGTCGGAGTCCACAAACACGGGTCGGGCGCCCAGGAGCAGGATCACCTCGGCGGTGGCCGTGTAGGTGAAGCTGGGGACGAAGACCGCGTCACCGGGACCGACGCCGAGCGCCATCAGCGCCAGTTGCAGGGCATCCGTGCCGTTGGCGCAGGTGACGACCCGGCGCGCGCCGCTGAAATCGGCCAGCGCAGCCTCGAGTTCGCGGACTTCCGGGCCCTGGATGAACGCCTGGGCCTCAAGCACGCTCTGAATCCGGGCGTCGATTTCAGGTTTGAGGAGGGCGTACTGGGTCTTCAGGTCGATGAACTGCATGGGTATTCCAGATTAGCGGACGGAGCGGAGGTGGGTCAGGAATCGGTCATGTGGTATGGCGAAGTTGCCGCTGACCGTCGCGCCAGGCGCGACATCACGTGTCACGACTGCGCCGATGCTCACCTTGGCCCGTTCACCGATGCGTGCACCGTTAACGATAACGGATGACGGTCCGATGTAGGCGTGGTCCCCTATCTCCACCCGTCCGAGTATGTTGACGAGGGCGCAGATCTGGACCCGACGTCCGATCTGAACGTCGTGGGCGATATAGACGAGGTTGTCGACCACTGTCTCTTCGCCAAGCGTCGTTTCGCCGCCAAACAGCGCGCGGGCCACGCAAACATTGGCCAGAAGCTCGACGAACGGCTTTAGCCGGACCCCGCCCAGCTGCGGAATGATGCGCTGGCGACCGCCGATTATTCCGGTGTTGAAGCCTGGAACGCCGAGGGTCACGCCGGGGTGCAGCACACAGTCGTCCTCGAGCCGGACGCCGGGAAGAATGGTTGCACCCGGACCAATGTGGCAGCGAGGCCCGATCTCGACCCCATAGCCCGCGATCCGAGCCGCAGGGTCGATATGGGCGCTGGCGTCAATGACGTTGGGTTGCGCCTTCAACTCAGCCTCGCGAGCCTCCGCGCAGAAGGCGTGGACTTCCGCATGGGCCTCATCGGGTCGGTCGGCGACCGCGACGGCCAGTCGCTGATCAAGTCCGTCAGCGATTTCGCGCGTGGTGATAACGGCAGTGACGCGCGGATTGCTGTTGACCTCGTCCAGATACTTCGCCGAACGCAGGGGCACGCAGAGGCCGTCCAGGCGCGTCGACAATTTTCCCGTAACGGCGAAAGCGCCGTCACGCAGCACCGCCAGCCCCGCGAGGCCGGCGAACTGGGCCATGCGAAAATCGGCCGCCTGATCGGGAGACGACTTCACGCGGGAGCCTGCGACGCCCGTTCAGCGGCCTGAAGCAGCTGCAGAACTGGAATGGCCTCAGCCGGCCCGGTCGGGGACGAAGCTTCGCCGCGAACACACGCAAGGAAAGTGCGCATTTCGGCTTCCAGCGGCTCATCGGAAGGATAGGGCACGGGCGTCCCTTCCTGCTTCACGAACCGGGGCGAGGCCGC
>NZ_JAVHLH010000224.1 GCF_031082345.1 Brevundimonas sp.
CCCGAACGCGAGCCGCCCGGCGGATTGCTGCGGGTGCCCCCGCCGCGGGGCTTGAACCCGCCAGGCGCGGCGTCGGGCCGCGAGGACGATCCCTCGCGCGGCTTGAACGGACGTTTCGGGCGATCGCCGTCCGCGGCCGGCTTGCCGGCGAATGAACGCTCGCCCCGCGGCTTGTCGATGAATTGATCCGCGCGCGGCTTGAAGGTCCGCTTCGGCCGGTCGCCGTCGGCCGTCGCCTCGCCCTCCGGTCGGGCGCGCGGGGTGAAATTCTTCTTCGGATGCTCGAATTTCGGCGCGGCCTTGGCCCAGCCCGGCTTCTTCTGCGGCCGGGACGCGCGCTCGGCCGCCGCGTCGGCGGCGGCCCCGGCGGCCCGGACCCGGCTCGGCTTGCGCGACGGATCCGAGATGGCCGAGCCCGAAGCGCCCTTCCGGATCGGGGCCGAGGTGCGCCGCCCCGGGATCGGCGCCGGCGTCTCCACCGTATTGCCGGTGGGCAGGTTCTCGGGCCGGATATGCTGGGCCAGAAGCTCGCGGATCACCCGCGGCCCGACCTCCTCGACCGATCCGACCGGCAGGGTGCCCAGCTGGAACGGACCGTAGGCCAGGCGGATCAGCCGGTTCACCGTCAGGCCGAGATGCTCCAGCACCTTGCGGACCTCGCGGTTCTTGCCCTCGGTGATGGAGACGCTGATCCACAGATTGGCGGGCGCGTTGCCTTCGCTCTCCTTCGCCTTGTCCAGCGTCGCCTCGATCGGGCCGTAGCGGACGCCGTCGACCGTCACCCCGTCCTTCAGCGTGTCCAGCTGCAGCTGGCTGACCCGGCCCCGCGCCCGGGCCCGGTACTGGCGCACCAGTTCGGTCTGCGGCAGCTCCAGCGCCCGGCTCAGCTCGCCGTCGTTGGTCAGCAGCAGCAGGCCCTCGGTGTTCAGGTCCAGCCGTCCAACCGAGATCACCCGCGGCAGGCCGCTGGGCAGGGCGTCGAACACGGTCGGCCGCCCGGCCGGGTCGGTGTGCGAGGTCAGCAGGCCGGCGGGCTTGTGATAGCGCCACACCCGCGTCGCCTGGGCCGAGCCGATCGGCTTGCCGTCGACGGTGATGACGTCGTCGCGCGTCACCAGGGTCGCCGGCGTGTCGAGGATCTTGCCGTTCACCGCCACCTTGCCGAGGCCGATCAGCCGCTCGACCTCGCGCCGCGAGGCGATGCCCGCCCGGGCCATGGCCTTGGCGATGCGCTCGCTGCGCTTCGGACCCTCGTCGGCCTTGGCTCCCGGCTTGCCGTCCTTGCTGAACGGCTTGCCGCCGGGTTTGCCGCCCGGCTTGCCGAAGGATTTGCCGCCCTTGGGCGGGCCCCGGTCGTCGGCGCCCTCGGCGCGTTTGACGTAGGGTTTGCGGGGGCCGTCGCGGTCGCCGTCTTGACGCGGGCGCGGCTTCTTGTCGTTGTCTCGGGGATGGCTGGCCATGATGAGCGGTTCATGCACATGGCCTTGGCCTGTGCGCAAGCGGCGGCGGACGCGGGCGAGACTCCCGTCGGCTGCGTGATCGTCGACGAATCGACCGGCGAGGTGGTTGCCGAGGGCCGGAACGGGCCGATCGGCGCGCACGATCCCACGGCCCACGCCGAGATCATCGCCCTGCGCGCGGCGGCCGCGAAGCGCGAAAACTACCGTCTCACCGGCCTGACCCTCTATGTGACGCTCGAGCCCTGCGCCATGTGCGCCGGGGCCATCAGCCACGCCCGCATCGGCCGCGTCGTCTGGGGCGCCGACGATCCGAAGGGCGGGGCTGTGATTCACGGCCCGCGCTTTTTCGACCAGCCGACCTGCCACTGGCGGCCGCAGACGACCGGCGGCGTGCTGGCCGATCAGGGGGGCGACCTGCTTCGCGCCTTCTTCCGCGCCCGCCGCAAAGGAACGGCCGCTTGACCGGCGCGTTCAAGGCTCCACCCGTATTGCAAGGCTTGTCTGTATGCGTTTGACGCCCGCCGCCGTCGCGGCCGCCCTACTCCTGACCGCCTGCGGCGGCCCGGATCCCGCTGACGGTCCCAGCGACGGCGAAGCCGTCCGCGAGCGGGCCGAGACAGCCCAGACCGCCAAGCGCCGCACCGGGGCCGAGGTTCAGCAGCGCGTCCTCAACCGCGTCATCCGCACCGTCTATCTGTGCGACAACGGCGAGCGCCTGTCGGTCGATTTCGACAATCCCCGCGGCATGGCCACGGTGCGCAACTCCAACGGCGAGGCCGTGGACCTGTTTCAGGAACGGGCGACCTCCGGCCTGTGGTACCGCGCCTCCGGCTATGAGCTGCGCGGTGAAGGCGTCATGGCCCGCTGGACGGGCGACGGCCGCGAACCGACAAACTGTCGGGCGATCGACTAGAAGGCGGCCAGCCGCGCATCCAGGCGGCCGCGCACGTCCGGCCAGTCCTCGTCGAGGATAGCGAACTGGGCCGTGTCGCGGACGCGGCCTTTCCAGGTGATCTTGTGCTTGCGCAGGACGCCCTCGTCCCTCGCGCCGAGCTTGCGGATCGCCGCCTGGCTCCCCGGGTTGATCGCATCCGTGATGATCTCGACCCGCACCGCGCCCGCGTTGAAGGCGTGCTCCAGCAACAGCCGCTTTGTCGCCGGATTGACGGGGCCGCCCCGCGCCTCCGGTCGGTAGAAAGTCGACCCGATCTCGCAGCGCCGGTAGGCGGGCTTGATCTCATACAGGCTCGTCGTGCCGACGACGACGCCGTCGGACAGCCGCCGGACAGCGTAGGGGATGCGGCTGCCCTCGGCCATCGCCGCCAGCGCCGACCGCCACCAGCCGTCAAAATGCTCGCCATAGGCCGCGCCGACCATGATGTCCCAGGCGTCCTGGTCGCAGTCGAGCGCCGCCCGCACCTCCGCCTCAAGCCCCGCCTCGAACGGTTCGAGGCGGACGAACCGGTTCGCCAGGGGTTCGACCTCCAGGATCATCGGCTGACCGCTCATACGGCTCCCTCCACGGCGAGAAACGAGGTGATGGAGGCGGGATCGACGTCCCTGGCCACGAAGGCGTCCCCCACCCCCCGGGCCAGAATCAGGGTCAGCCGGCCGCCCTCGGCCTTCTTGTCGCCCGCCATCCGCTTCAACAGGGCCGCGCCCCGGAACGTCCCCGCCTGCCGCAACCGGGTCGGCAGCCCCGCCGCCGCCAGCACGGTCTCGACCCGCTCCGCCTCGACGGCCGGGCACAGGCCGGTCGCCGCGGAAAACCGGAACGCCAGCGCACAGCCCAGGGCCACCGCCTCCCCATGCGTCAATTTCGTCTCGTCGAAGCCCAGTTCCGCCTCGATGGCGTGGCCGAAGGTGTGACCGAGGTTGAGCAGGGCGCGGCGACCCGCCTCCTTCTCGTCCTCGCCGACGATGGCGCTCTTGATCTCGACCGAGCGCACCACGGCCCGCTCCAGCGCCGCCGGATCGCCGGTCGCGCCCGTCGCGCCCTCGCCCGCCAGCCAGTCGAAGAAGGCGGCGTCGCAGATCAGCCCGTGCTTCAGCACCTCGGCCCAGCCCGAACGCAGTTGCCGCTCCGGCAGGGTCGCCAGCACGTCGATGTCGGCCAGCACCAGTCGCGGCTGATGGAAGGCCCCGACCAGATTCTTGCCGTGCGGCGTGTCGATCGCGGTCTTGCCGCCGACCGAGGAATCGACCTGGGCCAACAAGGTCGTCGGAACCTGGACGAAATCGATGCCGCGCATGTAGAGCGCCGCCGCCAGACCGGCCAGATCGCCGACCACGCCGCCGCCCAGCGCCACCACCACATCCGTGCGGTCCAACTGGAAGGCCAGCATCCGGTCGATCACCCGCTCCAGCTCCGCGAAGGATTTGGACCCTTCGCCCGGCGGGACGGTCAGGAGACGACCGGGCGCCCCCGCCGCCTTCAGCGAGGCCAGCGCCGCCTTGCCGTGCAGGCCGGCCACGGTCTCGTCGGTGATGACCACGGTCCGACCCCGCGCCAGCGGCGCCAAGCGCGCGCCCAGCTCGGCCAGAAGGCCGCGGCCGACGACGACCTCATAGGGCCGGAAGGCTCCGCCCGAGACGGGCACGGTCGTGGTCACGTCTTCAGCTCCGGCTCATGGGCGGCGAGGTGGGCCTCCAGCGCCTCGACGATCGCCTCGACCGCCTGCGCATGCGCCCCGCCGGCCACGTCGACGATCAGGTCGGCGGTGGCGTAGACCGGGTAGCGCACCTCGGCCATGGCCCTCAGCGCCGCCAGCGGGTCGCGTCCGCGCAGCAGGGGCCGGGTGTCGCGCCGCTGCACCCGCTGCGCCACCGTCTCCAGATCGGCCCGCATCCACACCGTCACGGCGCGATCCTTCAGCAAGGCCCGGGTCTCCGGATTGAGAATGGCCCCGCCGCCCGTGGCCAGCACCAGTCTCGGCCCTTCCAGCAGCCGTTTCATCACCCGCGCCTCGCCGGCCCGGAACTCGGATTCGCCCAGTTCGGCGAAGATGTCTGACACGGTCATCGCCGCCGCCGCCTCGATCTCGATGTCGCCGTCGGCGAACGGCAGGTTCAGCCGCCTGGCCAGCCGCCGCCCCACCGTCGATTTCCCCACCCCCATCAAACCGACCAG
>NZ_JAVHLH010000225.1 GCF_031082345.1 Brevundimonas sp.
GGCCCTGGCCGCCGCCGCCGCCGCGCGCGCCGAGGCCGAACAGGCCCGCGCGGCCGCCGAACAGGCGCGGGCCGAGGCCGAGACCGAGCTGCAGGGCGGCCGACGGATGGAGAGCGTCGGCCGCCTGACCGGCGGGCTGGCCCACGATTTCAACGCCGTGCTGGGCGTCATGACCGGGGCGCTGGACATGATGCTGCGCCAGGCCGACGACCCGGCCCGGGTACGCCGGATCGGTCAGGCTGCGTTGGCGGCGGGGCAGAAGGGCGAACTGCTGACGCGGCGCCTGACCGCCTTTTCGCAGGGCGACGACGAACCCGTGCTGCGGGTCATGGACGCCGGCGTGTTGCTGCGCGGCCTGGAGAGCCGGCTGCGCGAGCTTGCGGGACCCGGCGTCGACCTGATGATCGAAGGGCCGGCCGAAGCCGCTCCGGCGCGGGTCGATCCGGTGGCGTTCGAGGGCGCGGTCAAGGCCCTGACCCGCAACGCGGTCGAGGCGGTCGACGGGCAGGGATCCGTGGCCGTCCGGCTGGAGACGCTGATGGAGGGCGGCCTGCGCCTGAGCATCCGCGACAGCGGCCCCGGCATGGATCGGGATATGGCGGCCCGTGCGGTGGAGCCCTTCTTCACGACCCGCGAGGGTGCGGCGGGTCTGGGCCTGTCGCAGGCCTACGCCTTCGCGCGGCAGTCCGGCGGCGTGCTGTCGATCGACAGCGCGCCGGGACAGGGCGCGGAGGTCTCGATCACCCTGCCGGCGGCCCCCGCCTGATCCCTTCCCACGCCTGATCCCCGGCCCCGCTGGCGCCGTCGGCCTGGCGGTGTAGAATGGTTAACGGGCCGTGGGAGGGTCGATCATGAAGGTGTTGCGTTTCGTCGTGGTGCTGGCGGTTCTGGCCTATGCCGGATGGCTGGCCTGGCCGTTCCTGTCGCCCTTCTTCGAAGGGGCCGGCCCCGAGGCCGCCACGATGCGCGCCCGCGCGGAAGCGGAGGGCGGCGGCGCGCTGTTCGGTTTCCTTCCGGCCTGGACGCTGTGGGCCGGCGCCATCGTCCTGTATGTGATCTCCGCCCTGATGCTGGGAGCCGGAAATTCGAAGTCCGCCGTGGCCTATTTTCTCGCCTTCCTCGCCGACGCCGCGCTGCGGCTGGCGCTGGACCAGCAAGGCGGCGACGCCGCCCGTACGGGTCCGGCCACGATGTCGGCCCCGGAGGCGGCCTCGAGCCTGCCGATGGACCCGATCTGGCTGACGCTCGGGGCCTTGGTGGTGCTGGGCCTTCTGGTCGTGGTCGCCGGCCGTCGCATCCGCCGGGCGCGGACTCCGGGCCAGCTCGCTTACTAAGGCGCGCCCCGCCGCCTATATCGGCCGGAACGGTTGACGCGCACCGGCGCGCCGCTAGGTTCCGCGCGCTCCCCGCGCCCCACTGAACGAGAGACCCGATGGCCGAAGCCGCATCCTCCACCGCCCCGTATGACGTCGTCATCATCGGCGGCGGCCCCGGCGGCTACAATGCCGCCATCCGGGCCGGTCAGCTGGGGCTGAGGGCGGCCTGCATCGAGATGCGCGACACCCTGGGCGGCACCTGCCTCAACGTCGGCTGCATGCCGTCGAAGGCGCTGCTGCACGCCTCGGAGCTGTTCGAGACGGCGACGACGGAATTCCCGACCCTCGGCATCGAGGTCGGCGCGCCGAAGCTGAACCTGGCGCAGATGATGGCCCAGAAGGCCGACAGCGTGGCCGCCCTGACCAAGGGCATCGAATTCCTGTTCAAGAAGAACAAGGCCGACTGGATCAAGGGCCGCGGCCGCATCATCGGCAAGGGCCAGGTCGAGGTGACGGCCGCCGACGGTTCGAAGACGGTGCTGACGGCGAAGGACATCGTCATCGCCACCGGTTCGGAGCCGACGCCGCTGCCCGGCGTGGCCTTCGAGGACGGCAAGGTGGTGGATTCCACCGGCGCCCTGTCGCTGCCGGCCGTGCCGAAGCATCTGATCGTGGTCGGGGCCGGGATCATCGGCCTGGAGCTGGGCTCGGTGTGGCGCCGGCTGGGCGCGCAGGTGACGGTGGTGGAATACCTCGACCGCATCACCCCGGGCATGGACAGCGACGTCGCCAAGGCCTTCCAGCGCGCCCTGACCAAACAGGGCATGAGCTTCAAGCTCGGATCGAAGGTGACCGGGGCGAAAACGTCGAAGGACGGTGTCGATCTGACCGTCGAGCCGGCCGCGGGCGGCGCCGCCGAGACCCTGAAGGGCGACGTGGTGCTGGTCGCCATCGGCCGCCGTCCCTACACCGAGGGCCTGGGGCTGGAGACGGTCGGGATCGAGACCGACAAGCGCGGCTTCCTCGCCAACGACCATTTCCGCACCGGCAAGGACGGCGTCTGGGTCATCGGCGACGTCACCTGGGGGCCGATGCTGGCGCACAAGGCCGAAGAGGACGCCGTGGCCGTCATCGAGCTGATCGCCGGCAAGGCCGGGCACGTCGACTACAATCTGGTGCCGAGCGTGGTCTACACCGTCCCGGAGGTGGCCTGGGTGGGCCAGACCGAGGACCAGCTGAAGGCGGACGGCGTCGCCTACAAGTCCGGCAAATTCCCGTTCAGCGCCAACAGCCGGGCCAAGATCAACCACGAAACCGAGGGCTTCGCCAAGGTGCTGGCCGACGCGACGACCGACCGCATCCTCGGCGTCCACATCCTCGGCCCCCAGGCGGGCGAGATGATCGGAGAGGCCTGCGTGGCCATGGCCTTCGGCGGCTCGGCCGAGGACATCGCCCGCATCTGCCACCCCCACCCGACCCGCTCGGAAGCCGTCAAACAGGCGGCCATGGGCGTCGATAACTGGACGATGCAGGCCTAGCCGGTCCGCCTCAGGCCGCGGAAGGCCATGCGCGAGCGGCCGAAGTCGAGCGTCACCTCGCGGAAGCGGTAGAGCAGATCGGCGCCGATCAGCAGGGCCGGGCGCTCGACCAGGTCCAGCACCTCGAAGGCGTGCAGATCGGCGAACAGCAGGGGCGTCGGCCCGAGCCGCTGGGTCCCCAGACGCAGGTCGCGGACCTGGCCGCTGGCGGCGGCGAGAACCTGGCCGGTGACGCCATAGACGGTGACGCGCTGCAGCCCGGCCGGATCACCCCCGACCGATCTGAGCAGGGCCAGGTTGCCGATCGAATACTGGGCCCCGGTGTCGACGAAGACGTCGACCTCCCGGCCCTCAACCAGCCCGGTCAGGATCAGGACGCCAAACCGGCCGTGCCGGGCGGGCCGCTCCTCCGTCCGCAGCCGCGTCGCCCGGTAGCCGGCCGAACCGACGGCCACGACGTCCGGCCCCGAGGGTCTCATGCGGACGTGGCGTCTGGCGATGTTCAGATCCAGCCGGAACCGCCCGAGCACGTCCAGACCGAGCAGGCCGTCGGCGGCGATCAGCCGGCGCGGAAAGATCGGCGCCTCCAGATCGTGGATACGCCGCCCGCCGAGACTGAGCCGGTTGATATGGACGGTCGGGGCGAGCTGGGCCGCGGTCAGGCCGTGGACCAGCACCGGGGGGCGCGGCGGCAGACCCCAGGTCTGGGCGAGATCCTCGGAGATGACGGTGCGGCCGGCCCCGGTGTCGAGTACGAACACCGCGCCGCGGCGCCCGTTGATGGTCACGCGCAGGGCCATGCGGGTCAGCAGATTGGCGAGAAGGCGGGGTTCGCCGCCCTCCGGGTCCTGGCCGAAGAGGGGCCCGGGTCCGGTCGCGACAACGCCGGCCAGGCCGAGGGCCATGGTCCGCCGGTTCAGGATCGGGATCGCACCGTCCGCCAGAGCCGCCTCCCCGCGTTCTGAAGCGGCAGTCTAGGCGCGGGGATGGGCCGATGCATAGGCGTCGAGCAGGCGGGCGGCGTCGACGGCGGTGTATTTCTGGGTCGTCGACAGGCTGGCGTGGCCGAGCAGTTCCTGGATCGAGCGCAGGTCGGCCCCGGCCCCGAGCAGATGGGTGGCGAAGCTGTGGCGCAAGGCGTGCGGCGTGGCGCTGGCGGGCAGTCCGAGCCGGCCGCGCAGACGCTGGACGGTGGCCTGGACGTGGCGCGGGCTCAGCGGACCGCCGCGGCGGGCGCGGAACAGGGCGTCGCCGGGCGCCAGCGGGAAGGGCTGGAGGGCGAGGTAGGCGTCGATGGCGTCGCGCACGGCGGGCAGGACCGGGGCCAGCCGGGTCTTGCCGCCCTTGCCGGTGATGCGCAGGGCCTCGGGCAGGGGGGCGTCGGCCCGGGTCAGGGACAGGCCCTCGGAAATGCGCAGGCCGCAGCCGTAGAGCAGGGTCAGGACGGCGCGGTCGCGGGCCGCTTCCCAGGGCGCGGCGTCGGGATCGGCGCCGGGCTCCTGCATCAGGCCGCGGGCCTGGTCCTCGCTGACGGGGCGCGGCAGGGAGGCCTTGACGCGCGGGCCGCGGACGAGGGCGAGCCGGGGCGCGGGCACGCCGCAGCGGCGGTCGAGGAAGACGTGGAAGGTGCGGATCGCCGACAGGGTCTGGCTGATGGAACGGGCGTTGAGGGGGCGGTCGCCGGAGCGGCGCTCGGCCAGATGGGCGCGG
>NZ_JAVHLH010000226.1 GCF_031082345.1 Brevundimonas sp.
GCGCGCCGCTGGGTCCCGGATCGCGCCGCTGCGCGGCTTGTCCGGGATGACGAAATCAATAGAGGGCGTTACGCCGCTTCGCTCATCCCCTGCGCCTTGCGCCCGTCGGCCCATCTGATCAGCGCCGCGCGCGGCCAGGCGACGATCCACGAGCGGGCCGTGTACTCGCCCTTCTCGATCAGGGCGGCGCGGGTCGGGGAGCTGGTGGCGGCGCGCTGGGTGTGGATGTCGCCGGGGCCCTGGTGGATCATGAAGGCGCCGTGCTTCAGCGGGTTGAGACGCAGATAGGCGAGGCGCGGGCTGATCTGCTCCAGCGGCGGATCGTAGAACCACGACGAGCCGAGCATGCCGGCCATCTCGGGGCGGCGCTTGAGGATTTCGGCCGCCGTGGCCCAGGCGCGGTCCCAGCCGGCCTCGTTGAAATCGGACAGTTCGCGGCTCTCGGTATGGACCTCCAGCCACGGCTTCCACGCCTGGGCGGCGGCGTAGGCCGGGATCACCGACCAGCCCCAGCCCTCGCGGGCGTGGCGCAGCACCTGGCCGGGGCCCATGGGCGAGCTGAGGTCGATCATCTGGGTGCGGGCGCCGGGGACGCTGAGGACCAGCGAGATGCGCACGTCCTTGGCCCAGAAGTCGCGGTCGTAGGGGTCGGGGGCGGCGGTGAGGAAGTCGGCGAGGCGGCCGATCCATTCCGGATAGAGTTCCATCACCGCCGGCGGCAGGTCGGCGGCGGGGACGCGGGCCGGCATCTCCAGCGCCCAGATCGCCACGAGGGCGCGGCGGTGGTCGTCGGTCAGGGCCTCTCCAAAGGCGGCGCGCAGGGCTTCCTCGGCGCGATGGCCGGGCTGGTCGAAATCCCAGTGCGGGGCGGAGGCGGCGGCCGCGTCGGCGGCGGCGTCCTTGAGCGCGTGGAGGCGGGCCCGGTCGTCGGGCGAGACCCGGGCCAGCACGGCCTCGAAGGCGGCGATGTGAGCGGGGGTCAGGGTGTCCATGCCGCAACCGTACACAACACCGGTTGGCCGACCGTTAAGGCGAGCCCATGAAAAAGGCGGCGGACCGGAGCCCGCCGCCCTTGTTGTTCAGCGCCTCAAAGCGATCAGTTCGCGTCGTCTTCGACCGCCGAGGTCGGGGGCGGCGGGGGCGTCTCCGCCTCGGCGTCGCCCTGGACGGCGGCGTTCGGGTTGAGGAGCTTGTCGATGACATAGATGCCGCCGTTGGCCGCATCGATCGCCGGTTCCGAAACGGTGGCGTCAGCGACGACGATGGCGTCGCCGGTGCCGTCGATGGTGACCTCGATGCCGCCGGCGGTGGCGATCGGGCCGCGCGCGCCCTGGATCTGCTCGGGCGTCAGGTCGGCGACCAGCACATGGTAGAGCATCAGGTTGCGAAGCTCCTGGGCGTTGGCCGGATTCAGCAGGCGGGCGCGCTCGCCCTCGGGCAGGGCCGCGAAGACCTCGTCGGTCGGGGCGAAAATGGTGATGCGGTCACGGGTGGCCAGAGTCTCGGTCAGCTGGGCCTGGTCGAGCGCCTGCAGCAGGGTCGAGAACCGGCCGTGCATCTTCAGCACCTCGATCACATTCTCCGAGGAGGCCGGCGGCAGGGCCGGAGCGGCGGCCTGCTCGATGTGGGCCGGCGTGGTCTGGGCGATGGCGGCGGGGGCCGCCAGCAGAGCCGTAGCGGCGACGGCAGTGAGAAGTTTTGTATGAAGCATGAGTATCCCCTTTGTTCTTCAAGAGACCGCACTGCCAATCAGGCGGCGGTCGTGATGACGAAAGCCGCCGGGATTAAACCGTGACGTCCCTCTGAGTTCCATATGGGCGCCGGGTTGCGGCGAAACATCCCGCACCTCAAGGTCATCTCAAGGCGATTTGGGGATGACTGCACAATACCGACGATATGCCGCCATAAAGCTTGGCGTGCCGGTAACTAACCCAGATTCGTGGTCGTGATCCACCATCGGGGACGATTTGTCGCCATGAGCCGGGCCGCCGAGAGGGCGGCGGCGGCGGTTTCGAACAGGGCGAAGACCGTGGCGCCGGACCCCGACATCCGCACCAGACGGGCGTCCGGAAGCGCCGCGGCGGCGGCGAGGGCCTCGCCGATGGCGGGCGCGCGGGCGACGGCGGCGTCCTGCAGGTCGTTGCGTTGGGCGGCGAGCCAGTCGACCACCGTGGCGACGTCCCAGGCCGGAGGCGGCGTGGGGCGATCCGCGGCGGCGGGCGGGCCGACGTCATAGGCGCGGTAGACCTCGCCGGTCGGAGAGGCGACGCCGGGATTGATCAGCAGGGCGGGCAGCGACGGCAGGCGCGGCTCGGGCGTCAGCCGCTCTCCCCTGCCCTCGGCCCAGGCGGTGCGGGCGTACAGGCACATGGGGCCGTCGGCGCCGATGGTCGCGGCGATATCGGCGAGGGCGTCGTCGGTCAGATCGAGGGCGAGGATGTCGCGGGCCAGCTTCAGCGCCGCCCCGGCGTCGGAGGATCCGCCGCCCAGCCCGGCCGCGATCGGCAGGCGCTTGTCGAGGGTCACGGCCAGCGGCGGTTCGCCGATCCCGGCCGCTTCGCCGAGGGCGCGCAGGGCCCGCAGGATCAGGTTGTCGCCGGGCCCGGCCAATTCCGCCGCGAACAGCCCCTCGATCGTCAGGGACAGCCGCTCAGAGGGCGCGACCGTGATCCGGTCGCCGACGTCAGCGAAGGCGACGAGGCTGGCCAGCGGGTGAAAGCCGGCGGCGTCGACCGGGCCGACGTGGAGGAACAGGTTGACCTTGGCCGGGGCGAGGGCCGTGCGCGTCTCCATGCCTCAGGGCTGGCTGCCGGTCGTCGGCGGACCCGGCAATCCGGCGGCCAGCTTCTGCTCGACCTCGGCGCGGCGTTCGGGTTCGGGCTCGAGGGTCAGGACCCGGTTCCACTGCCAGCCGGCCTCGCGGATACGGCCGACCCGCCAGTAGGCGTCGCCGAGGTGGTCGTTGATCTCGGCGTTGGCGGGCTGTTTGGCCACGGCCGCCTCGAGCGTCTCGACGGCCGTCTCGTACTGGCCGCGCCGGTACTGGGCCCAGCCGAGCGAGTCCTGGACAGTGCCGTTGCGCGGGTCGGCGGCGAAGGCGCGGGCGATCATCTCGGCCCCCTGCTCAACCCGGCGACCGCTGTCGACCCAGACGTATCCGAGGTGGTTCAGCAGCTCCGGGTCGTCCGGCGCCATCTGCAGGGCGGCCCAGAGTTCGGCCTCCGCCTCCTCGATCCGGCCCAGCCGCTCCAGGGTGCGGCCGCGGTCGAAACGGATATCGACGGACTGCCCGGCCGTGTTCACGGTCGGGCGGTTGAGCACCGCCAACGCCTCCTCGTAGCGTTCGAGATTGAAATACTGGCCGGCCAGCATGCGCGAGACGGCGACCTGATCAGGGGCGGCGGCGTCGGCGCGGAGAAAGGCGTCGAGCGCCTCGTCGTGGCGTTCCGCTTCGGCGAGGCTGACGCCGAGGCGCAGCTGGGCGCCGGCGTAGATGATCGGATTGGCGGGGCCGACCCGGGCGAAGGCGGCGCGCGCGGCCGTGTCCTCGTGCGACTCGTCGAGGCTTTCGGCCAGCCGCAGGAGGATGGTGTCGTCCGGGTGCAGCGCCGCGGCGAAATGCAGGTAGATGGCCGACAGCTGGTGGATGTCGACCTGGCTGGTTTCCATGGCCGCGAAGGCCAGGGCGTCGGAGGCGATCTGGGGCATGGTCGGTGCGGCGGGGGCCCGCCCGCCGGTGCTCATGCGCCGACCGGCGGCGAGGGCGCGCGGATCCGGCCCGTCCCCGGCCAGCGCCGCCGCATAGACGTCCAGCGCCTCGTCGCGGCGACCCTGCCGCTCGAGGAAGGCGCCGTAGTGGACGCGGAACAGGCGGGCGCCGTCGGGGACCGCCAGCAACGCCTTGTATTCGGCCTCGGCCTCGTCGAACCGGCGGCGGCTCTCGAGAAGCTGGGCGCGCTGGTCGCGCAGGACGAGGCCGGCCGTCTCGGTCGTGGCGACCTCGACCGGACGAAGGGCGGCGTCCAAGTCCCCCCCGGCGGCGGCGACCGATGGCAGCAGATAGGTCGACACCGGGCCGTAGGGATCGGGGAACGGCTCGGCCCGCAACAGGGTCAGGGCCGTCGCACCATCGCCGTCGCGCAGGGACTGAACCACCCGGGCCAGGCGCCCGGCGCCGGCGAACAGGGGGGTGTCCGAGACGAAGGGCGCCAACCGCACCACGGCGTCGAGATCGCCGGAGAACAGGCTGGCGAGAAAGGCCTCGCCGCCCAGCTGCGGCTGTTCGGGCGTCAGGGACTGGCTGCGGGCCAACAGTTCGGCGCCGGCGGCCTGCTGGCCCCTGAGGCTGGCGACGCGGCCGGACAGGTAGAGGCCATAGGCGGACTGGCCGTCGGCGGTGAAGGGCGCGGGCGACCAGACCTCCGGGATGGGCGGGACGGCCGGTTCGACCGGCCCGGCGACGGGACCCGTCCCGGCGTCCTCGTCCGGCTCGACAATGATCGCCGGCGCGCCGTCGGGCGCCGGTTCGGCGGACAGGGGCGGCCTCCGAGCGGCCGCCCCT
>NZ_JAVHLH010000227.1:0-1588 GCF_031082345.1 Brevundimonas sp.
CTCGTGTGCGCGCCCAGCTATGCCGATCAGCAAGCCGACGAAATTCTAATATCTTGAAATTTCTATTGAAATGGATCGATGTAAAAACTGCGTGATGGCGTTATCTTTCGAGACGTATTGACAACGTCTCATATCCAAATCGTTAGCGACTCACTTTGCTACTGAAACCAGCGCAAAGTATCATATATGGATTGCTTCGATGGTGCCTGGGGCCCCTGACGTTGACCTGGTATCCGACGCCGGGTTCAGTCTCGATAATAGCGGATGGGCCGGTTCGGCCTGCAATGTCTGTCGTAGCTAGCCAACCAGGATCCTCACGTACTGAGCGTCGTCCTTTGGGAGCTTCCCGACCGCTATCAGGACACCAAAGCTTCCTCCGGGCTTCTCGAGCTTCCCGTGGAGCCAGCCGTGCGGAGCGCCATCGGCACCGTCGTTCAGCTCGGCCGCGCGCTTGTTGATGGTTTATACATCTTTCATCATGTTTGACCTCGGTGTAGAGCACACTTCGATATCAGTCGAGCGGAGTGACACCCGGTGATGCGGATCCTCGAACGCGTGGAAGAGGACGGTCGGCAGGTGAGCGTCGTCGAACTCGTCAGTGACGGCTCGCGGCACTACTACGACGGGGGGGTGCTCTACACGGGCGTCGACGCGGCCGGGACCAACACCCTCGACTATGTCGATGCCATGGCCCTGGCGCTTCCGCGTTCCGGAAAAGTGTTGGTTCTGGGCACGGCCGGCGGCGCACTCGCCACCCTGCTGCATCGCGCCGGCGCCTGCGTCACGGCGGTCGATATCTGGCCCCAGGCCTTCAGCCTCGCCCGCCGCTGGTTCCATTTGCCGGCGGCGGTGACCTGCGTCAGAGCTGATGCGGCGGCCTTTCTGCGCGCCACGCCGACCCTGTGGCCGGCCGTGGCGGTCGATGTCTTCGACGGCCTAACCATTCCCCCCTCGATGCTGGCCCGCGAAACCGGCGCTTCGCTGGCCCGGGTCCTGTCCCCAGGCGGAGTCATTGTCTGGAACGTGGCGGCCGGCTTGAACGAACTGGATACGCGGCGCGTCCTGCGGATGCTTCGGGAGTCCGGCCTGGCGGCCCGGGCCAAATCGGTCCGCGGCGACCACCGTCTGGCCAATACCCTGGTCATCGCCCAGAAGCCGGATTGGCCCCGGGCCGCCTGACTGACCCGATCCGGCTCAGAAGACATCCCGCCAGCCTGATGCTTTACACATCACGATTGATGTGTAATATGCCCCAATGCTCACTAAAAGTTCTGTCACAGCCGCCGGGCCGTCGAACTTCGACGATCCCGACGTTCGTCGCGTCTTGTCCGTATGAGCGCGCGTCCCAATCCTGTCGTGGCGGGCGTGAAATGCCGCTGCCCCAACTGCGGCAAGGGGCCCTTGTTCTCGGGCTTCCTCACGGTTCGCGAACACTGCGAGACGTGCGGCGCCGATCTGTCGGCGGCGGATTCCGGCGACGGACCCGTGGTCTTCATTCTGCTGATCGTCGGCGCCATCGGCTGTTTCGGCCTGCTCTTCACCGAGGTCAGCTTCCACCCGCCGATCTGGGTCGAACTACTGATCTGGC
>NZ_JAVHLH010000227.1:1598-4536 GCF_031082345.1 Brevundimonas sp.
ACGGGCGCGTTGGCCTTGGGCGCCCTGCGGCCCTTCAAGGCGGTTCTGATCGCCTTGCAGTTCCACAACCGGGCCTCCGAAGCGCGCCGCGATGATCTGCCCTAGCGGCGGCAGACCGGCGCCCGGCTCTCGCGGACAAAACCGGACGGCCTCGAGCGATCCCGAGCCAGCACAGGACGAGCCGGCGTCGTTCGCGCTTCGCGGAGGGCAAGCGGCTTCTCCAGCGCCGTTCCGGAGGCGCACTGCGGACGTGGCGTCCGTCCCAGGGGCTGAACGGTTCAACCTCGTCCGTTGATAGTGCATTGGCGTGCACGCGATGAGCATGGTCGGGATTGAAGGATGAACAAATCGGGCGCGAGGGCGAACACAACAGATGTCGAAGGGGATTCCTTCTCCAGGTGGGAAGGCGACACCCTGGTGATCAACATCCTCGGAAAACCCGGCGCCAGCCAGGACGCCATTGGCAAGCCCAAGGGGCGGCAACTCAAGGTCAGTGTGACCGCCGCCCCGCGCCTGGGCCGCGCGACGGACCACATGGTTCGATTCCTCGCCGGTGAATTTGGCGTGTCCACCTCAGCGATCGTCGTCGTTTATGGTCGGCTCAGTGTGAACAAGCAGCTGCGCGTGACCGCGCCGACCAGGCTGCCCGGGGTATTCCGCCAGGCGGCCCTGTTCTGATCCGACACGCCCCCCCGGTGCGACAGGGCGACCGCCATGGACAGGCGCAAGGGATGGGAATTGATCCGCAGGGCGGATCTCCGCCGCCAAGGGAATTGCGGATGGAAGCCGGATTCTGATATTTGATATATCGCAAATGACTTTTTGCGCGTCATCTGACAGAGTCCGTAACCGGCCGCGCCGCGGTGGGGGCCCCTGTTCGAGTTCGGCTGATGAGATATTCCGCGTTGTTCCGGTCCGCACTTGAGCGCGTCCAGGCTGAAGGGCGCTACCGGGTGTTCGTCGATCTCAAGCGGCGTCGCGGCGCCTTTCCGAGGGCGACGTGGACGCGGCCGGACGGCTCTGAGACGGATGTCGTGGTCTGGTGTTCGAACGACTACCTGGGACAGGGCCAGAACCCCCGCGTCCTTGAGGCGATGCACGAGGCGATCGACAGCGCCGGCGCCGGCAGCGGCGGCACGCGCAACATCTCCGGGACCACGCGATATCACGTCGAACTCGAACACGAGCTGGCGGATTTGCACGGCAAGGAGGCGGCCCTGTTGTTCACCTCCGGCTATGTCTCGAACCAGGCCGCCCTTTCGACCCTTTCCAGACTGCTGCCCGGCCTGATCGTCTACTCGGACGCTCTGAACCATAATTCCATGATCGCGGGTATCCGCGCCGGAGGCAGCGAGCGCCGGATCTTCAGCCACAATGATCTTGCTCATCTGGAAAAGCTGCTGGCCGACGCGCCGGTCGACGCGCCCAAGCTCATCGCCTTCGAAAGCGTCTACTCCATGGATGGCGACATCGCTGATCTTCGCGGTACGGTGGCGCTCGCCAAGACCTACGGCGCGATGACCTACCTTGACGAGGTCCATGCCGTCGGTTTGTACGGCGCACGCGGCGGCGGGATCGCCGAACGCGACGGCCTGATGGGTCAGATCGACATCATCGAGGGCACCCTCGGCAAGGCGTTCGGCGTTATGGGCGGCTACATCGCCGCCGACGCCCTCGTCGTCGACGCAATCCGCAGCCACGCCGAAGGCTTCATCTTCACGACCTCGCTTCCCCCCGTACTGGCGGCCGGCGCGCTCGCCTCCCTGCGTCACCTGAAAGCGCATGACGAGATCCGGACAGCGCATCAGGAGCGCGCCCGGACCCTCAAGGGCCGACTGGTGGCCGCCGGGCTCCCGGTCATGCCGTCCCGGAGCCATATCGTCCCCGTGCTGGTGGGCGATGCGGCGCGGTGCCAGATGATCTCCGACGTTCTGCTCGCCGAGCACGGGATCTATGTGCAACCGATCAACTATCCGACGGTCGCCCGTGGCGCGGATCGGCTTCGGCTGACCCCAAGCCCCGATCACACCGACGCGATGATGGATGACTTGACGACCGCCCTGACCTCACTGTGGACCCGATGCAACGCGGCTTGCGCCCCGGGCGCCGTCGCCGCCTGAGCCGCGCGCCCTGCCGCGGAGGATAGACAGCCTTGAAGAAAGCTTCGGAGTATCGCGCGCACGCCGGCGAATGCCGTCGCCTCGCCACGCGGATGAAGGACGACTCGCAGAGGGACTATCTGCTGCAGATGGCCGAGGACTGGGAGGAGATGGCGCGCTATCGCGTCGGCCTGATCTCGCTCCATCCGGAATTGGCCAAGCAGGGCGAGACGGAGGAAGAAGGCCTCCCGCCCCCGATCGAAGGCGAATAGGCCGGCGTCAGGCGAGCCGGGGCGATGGCCGCCGCGAGGCGCCGCGCCGGGAGCCATTGAGCTCCAGAAGGCTGAGCAGGCCCCGCAGCAGGGCAAGGGGCGTCGGCGGACAGCCAGGAATGTGAAGATCGACGGGCAGGACGTCCGACACCCGGCCGACGCAGGCGTAGCTGCCGGCGAAGAGACCGCAGCCGCCGGCGCAGTCGCCGGCCGCCACGACCCATTTCGGGGCGGGCGTCGCCAGATAGGTTCGCTCCAGCGCCTGGCGCATGTTCTTCGTCACCGGTCCGGTGACCAGCAGCACGTCGGCATGGCGCGGCGAGGCCACGAACCGCAGCCCGAACCGTTCGATATCGTAATAGCTGTTGCTGAGCGCATTGATCTCCAGCTCGCAGGCGTTGCAGGAGCCGGCGTCGACCTCGCGGATCGACAGGCTGCGGCCGAGCCGCCGACGCGCCGCCTGTCCGACCTCCGCCGCCAGGCGGGCCAGGGCGTTGATGGCGCTGGCGGCCAGGTTGCTGCCGCCCTTGCGGCCCAGGGCGGTGATGAACTCCACGCCGGCCTGCG
>NZ_JAVHLH010000228.1 GCF_031082345.1 Brevundimonas sp.
GGCCCAGCCGCCGCACCGCCTCGATCGCCCGCGTCTCCGGCGTCGGCCGGCCGTCCGGCCCCAGCAGCCGCTCCTCGACCGGCGTCGTCCGCCACGGCAGCGACAGCATCAGCACGCCGAACCGGTTGACCGGGCCGATGGCGACCTCGCGATCGTCGCCGAACGCCGCCCGGGCCGCCGCCAGCATCGCCACCCCGTCATGCCCCGTCCCGACCAGATCGACCGCCACCAGCCCGCCCCAGCCCTTGAGCCGGATAAGCCGCGCCGCCTGCGTCAGTCCGTCCCGGTTGGCCCGACCCTTGTCGCGCCGCCCGTCGCGCCCCGGCGCGGCGGCGTGGTCGATGTCGACCGCGACCAGCGCCCGCGTCCGCTCCACCGCCAGCCGCACGCCCAGATGGGCGAACAGGGCGCCGGGGGCCAGCGCCTCTTCCTCGGCCTCGAGGCTGGCCCGGATCGCCGCCGCCCCGGTGCGCGGCTCGACATCCTGCGCCAGCCGCGCCAGCGTCTCCGCCACGGTCGGCCCGGGCCGCAGCAGCCGCGCCTCGCCCTCCCCCGGCCCGATCAGGGCCAGCGTCGGCCCCTTGAGCTCGCGCGGTTCGGCCGAGACCTCGACCTCGATCTTTTCTCCGACGGCGATCCGGTCGCTCTTGCGCAGCGGCAGGAAGCCGAACGGCTCCCCGGCCCCGAGGTCGACGAAGGCGCCCTTCAGTCCCGCATCGACGGCCGCGACACGCCCGACCGACCGCGCGCCCAGCCGATGCTGCGCGACGTCGTCCTCTCTCTGTATAAGAAGACGCTCGAACCGCCCGTGGCGGACGACCATGCCCCGGACTTCGCCGGGCGTGTCGTCCAGGAAGGTCTCGAGCTCGCTCACGTCTCCCGCCAGCCGGCCCCGGCCAGCAGGTTGACGGTCTCGAACAGCGGCAGGCCGACGATGGCGGGATAGCTGCCGACGATTCGCGTCACGAAGGCCCCGGCGCGGCCCTGGATGCCATAGCCCCCGGCCTTGCCGCGCCACTCGCCCGAGCGGACATAGGCGGCGATCTCGGCGTCCGACAGCACCTTGAACGACACCCGCGCCTCGACCACCCGATGCCGGATCACGCCGCCCGCGGCGACCGCCACGCCGGTGAAGACCCGGTGATTGCGTCCGGACAGCAGTTTCAGGAACCGCACCGCCTCGGTCTCATCGGCGGCCTTCTCCAGCAGCCGGCGGCCGACCGCGACCACGGTGTCGGCGGCCAGCACCACGGCCTCCGGCGCGCGTTCGGCCACGACCTCAGCCTTGCTCCGGGCCAGCCGCGCGGCGAGACGCGGCGGCGTCTCGTCCTTCAGGGGAGTCTCGTCGATGTCGGCGGGTTCGATGCGGTCGGGCGTGATCCCGACCAGCGCCAGCAGCTCCACGCGGCGCGGGCTGGCCGACGCCAGCACCAGTTCGGGGCGGCTCATATCGAGCCCGCCCTTACTTGAAGCGATAGGTGATGCGGCCCTTGGTCAGGTCGTAGGGCGTCATCTCGACCAGGACCTTGTCGCCGGCCAGCACGCGGATGCGGTTCTTGCGCATCTTGCCCGCGGTGTGGGCGATGATCTCGTGGTCGTTCTCGAGCGTCACGCGAAACGTCGCATTCGGCAGCAGTTCGCTGACGACGCCGGGAAACTCGAGCAGTTCTTCCTTAGCCATGCGGCCTCTCGCGCCCTTGTGAAAACGAGTCTGGACGCGCGCCGGGCGTGAGCGCGCGTCGAAAAGAGAGCGGGCGTATGCCCCAAAACGTCGGGATAGTCGAGATCAACCGCGCCGGTACAGCGCCGTCACCAGGGTGAACAGCCGCCGCGCCGTCTCGTGGTCGACGGCGATCTTGCCGTCCAGCCGCCCCTTCAGCAGCTCGGCGCCTTCGTTGTGCAGGCCGCGCCGGCCCATGTCGACCGCCTCGATCTGACCCGGGGAAGTGCCGCGCAGCGCTTCGTAATAGCTGTCGCAGATGCCGATATAGTCCTTCACCACCTTGTTCAGCGGGTTCAGCGACAGGCCGTAGGCCCGCGCGAACTCGGGTCCGGCGATGTCGAACACCAGCCGCCCGTCCAGCAGCGACAGCTTCAGCCTGTACGGCCCGCCGCTCGCTCCGGCCGGCTCGAAGCTGTTCTTTTCGACCAGGTCGAAGATCGCCACCCGGCGCTCGTGCTCGATCTCGGCCGTCGCCGCCGGCAGGGTGGCCGCGTCGAGCTCGACCGAGGACAGGCGGTGCTCGCTCACGCCGGCTCCGGCCCGTCAGCCAGATGGGTCGGCGCAACCCGCGCGGGCCAGCGCTCGGACAGGTCGGTCAGCACCGCATCGAGGCATTCGACGTCGATGCGCAGATCGCCGCCGCCGGCGAACATCAGCGTCACCCGTCCGCCCGGCGCCTCGCCCGGCTCGAAATCCATGGCCAGCAGCTCCAGCGCGTGCTCGGGCCCGCGCGGCAGGCGGCGGCTCTTGACCGCGATCACGTCGCCGAACTGCATCGCCGACATCACCCGCGTGCCGCCGCATTCCCAGCAGAACCGGCTGAGCTGCAGCGTGACCCGCCGCCACGACGGCTCCCAGACGATATCCACCGGCCGCATGATGGCGTCCTGCAGCGCGGCCGAGATGATGTGCAGGTCGTCGGCGTCCTCGGCCAGCAGGCGCAGCGGCTCCACGTCCGCGCCTTTCGGCGTGTCGTCGGCGATGGTCGCCTCAGTGCTCATGGTCGTCGCCCTTGATCCGGCGGATTTGCGCGCCGCAGGCCCCGAGCTTCTCTTCCAGCCGCTCGAACCCGCGATCCAGATGATACACGCGTCCGACCGTGGTTTCGCCCTCGGCGGCGAGACCGGCGATCACCAGGCTGACCGAGGCCCTCAGATCGGTGGCCATGACCTGGGCGCCGTGCAGCGCCTCGACGCCCCGCACCACCGCCTCGCCGGCGTGAACATGGATGTCCGCCCCCAGCCGCATCAGCTCGGGCGCGTGCATGAAGCGGTTCTCGAAGATGTTCTCGTGAATGACGCTGTCGCCGTCGGCCAGCGTCATCAGCGCCATGAACTGCGCCTGCAGGTCGGTGGCGAAGCCCGGATAGACCTCGGTGGCGACATTGACCGCCTTCAGCCGCACGGCCGGATCGCGCCGGACGATCACCCCGTCTGGCGTCGGCGTCACCTCGACCCCGGCCTCGATCATTTTCTCGCTGAGCGCGGTCATCAGCTCCGGCCGCGACTTCGTCAGCCGCACCTCGCCCCCGGCCATGGCCGCCGCCACGGCGTAGGATCCCATCTCGATGCGGTCGGGAATCACCGACCAGGTCGCGCCGCCCAGCGAGCCGACGCCGGTGATGACCAGTTCGTCGGTGTCGATGCCCTCGACCTTCGCCCCCATGGCCACGAGGCAGCGGGCCAGGTCGCCGATTTCCGGCTCGCGCGCGGCCTTCTTCAGCACGGTGACGCCGTCGGCCAGCACCGCCGCCAGCAGGGCGTGTTCGGTGGCCCCGACCGAGACGAACGGAAACTCGATCTCGGCCCCCTTCAGGCCTCTCGGCGCGCGGGCGATGACATAGCCCTCGTCCAGCTCGATCTCGACGCCCATGGCGGTCAGGGCCTGCAGGTGCAGGTCGACGGGCCGCGCCCCGATGGTGCAGCCGCCCGGCAGCGACACCTTGGCCTCGCCGGTGCGCGCCAGCAGCGGCCCCAGCACATTGAACGAGGCCCGCATCTGCCGGACCAGGTCATAGGGCGCAAAGGTCGATTCGATTCGCGCGGCGTGGAACAGCGTCTCCTGCTCTCCCCCGTGCCCGTTCTCGGTCACCTCGACGCCGAGCTCGCGCAGCAGACGGCCGAGAAACTTGGTGTCCGCCAGCCGCGGCATGTTGGTCAGGCGCAGCGGCTGATCGGTCAGGATCGAGGCGGCCATCAGCTTGAGGGCGGAATTCTTGGCGCCGCTGACCGGAATCGTTCCGTTCAGCCGGGCGCCGCCTTGGATGGCGATGCTGTCCATGTCGTCTCACAGGCCGGCCCGGAACGATCTGCCCGGGCGACGGGGTCGGCTATCTAGCCCGGACCGCCGGGCTTGCGAAAGCCTGTCATGACCCTGCGGCCGATGACTTTCAGTTGCTCGGCTTTTCCGCCCTGGCGGACCGGGTCGCCGCCTTGCGGCGCTTCAGATTGTCCCTCAGCGCCGTAGCCAGCCGCTGGGCGCGCGCGGTGGCCGGGGTCTTCGGCGGCGCCAGCGGGTCCGGAAGGGCCGGCGGAAGGTCCGGGAGGGGCGCCGGGATTTTCGACTCATCCATGCATTGATGAGACGCGCGGACGAAGTTTTCTGCAAGCCGGGGAAATCGGGGCTTCCCCCTTTGTCCCCTGTTGGCTATAGGGCCGCTTCCTCAGTTTCCGCCGCCGTAGCTCAGTGGTAGAGCGCATCCTTGGTAAGGCTGAGGTCGTGGGTTCGATTCCCCCCGGCGGCACCACTCAAAGCAAAAGGCCCGATCCACCGGATCGGGCCTTTTTCTATTCCTCCGCGGGCTGCTGCG
>NZ_JAVHLH010000229.1 GCF_031082345.1 Brevundimonas sp.
CAACATCCGTTTCGACCAGGCGACGGGAATCATCAGGAGCGTCGATTGCGGCTGATCGTCCTGTCCTTCGCCGCCACGGCGGCGCTCGCGGCCTGCGCCGAACAGGCTCCGCCGTCAGCCCCCGCGGACGAGGCCCCGGCGCCCACGCCCGCTGAACCACGTCCCACGCCGCCGTCCGGGCCAGAGGCGCCGCCGGCTCCGACCGACGCATGCGGCGCCGCGGATCGTCAGGACTGGATCGGTCGCGCCCGTTCGGACCTGCCGGACCCGCCCGCCGGCGCCCTGTGGCGCGTGTACGAGACGGGCCAGCCCGTCACCCAGGACCTGCGGCCCGAGCGGCTCAACATCGAGATCGACCCCGACAGCCAGACCGTCGTCCGCCTCAGCTGCGGCTGACAGAAGGGCCGCAGCCCCCGGAGGCGCCGATGTCACGGTTGTCTCTGGTCGGACTGGCCGAACTGGTCATCCCGCCCGCCTGAACACGGCCCTGGAACTGGTCGAAATCGTCCCGCTCCAACACCTACCTTGAGTAGAGAGAGTGACCGGCGGAGCCTATGCGGCGCCGGTCACCTTCCTGCTGGACGGACGGATCCGTCTCAGACCTCGTAGCTGTCCGCCACCATGCGATCCAGGGTGCGCACGCCCCAGCCGACGGCGCCGTCCGGCACGGTCGGGTTCTTGCTGTCCTTGATCCAGGCGGTCGGGGCGATGTCGATGTGGGCCCACGGCACGCCGTTGGTGAACCGCTGCAGGAACAGGGCGGCGGTGATCGAACCGCCGGAGCGGCCGTTGCCGGTGTTCTTGACGTCGGCGATGGGGCTGTCGATGTGGCGCTCATAGGCGGCCGGGATCGGCATCCGCCAGGCGTTCTCGCCGACCTTGGGGCCGGCGGCGAGGAAGTTGTTCGCCAGTTCGTCGGAGTTCGAGAACACCCCGGCGTACTCGAGGCCGAGGGCGACGATCATGGCGCCGGTGAGGGTGGCGAGGTCGAGCATGAATTTCGGCTTGAACCGCTCCTGGGTGTACCAGAGGCAGTCGGCCAGGACGAGGCGGCCTTCGGCGTCGGTGTTGATCACCTCGACCGACTGGCCGGACAGCGACATCACCACGTCGCCCGGGCGCTGGGCCGCGCCGTCAGGCATGTTCTCGACGAGGCCGAGCACCCCGACCACATTGGCCTTGGCCTTGCGGCCCGCCAGCGCATGCATCAGGCCGGCCACGGCGGCGGCGCCGCCCATGTCCCACTTCATCTCCTCCATGCCGTCGGCCGGCTTGATGGAGATGCCGCCGGTGTCGAAACAGACGCCCTTGCCCACGAAGGCGATGGGCTGGTCGCCCTTCTTGCCCCCGTTCCATTTCATGATGGCGACCTTGCTCTCGCGCACGCTGCCCTGGCCGACGGCCAGCAGGGTGCGGAAGCCGAGCTTCTCGAGCTCCTTTTCGCCGAGGATCTCGACCTCGAGGCCCAATTTCTCGAGCGCCTTGACGCGGTTGGCGAACTCTTCCGGATACAGGACGTTGGCCGGCTCGCTGACGAGGTCGCGCGAGAACTCCACCGCCGCCGCGACCGGCGCCAGCGCCTCCCAGGCCGCCTGGGCGGCCTTCACGTCGGCGGCGACGACCTTGATCGTCTCGATCGACGGCGTCTTCTCGGGCTTCAGCGTGGTGCGGTATTTCAGGAAGCGGTAGCTGGCCAGGCGGGCGCCGAAGGCGGCGCGGGCGGCCTGCCCGGCCGACAGGTTGGAGCCGTCGATGGTCAGCGACGTCGCGCCGGACAGCTTGACGGCGTGATAGGCGGCGCCCGCCGAGGTCTCGATCGCCAGATCGTCGAATTTCGCGGCCTCGCCCGCGCCCGTCAGCACGATCGTGCCCGCGTCGACGCCGGTCGGAGCCGCGACGACCAGCGTGCTGTTGGCGCCGCCGGTGAAGCGGCTGGCGTTCATGGCCCGGGTCAGGGCGCCCGAGGCGGCCGCGTCGAGGTTTCCGCCCGTCCCGTGCAGGGCCCGCCCCTCATGAACCAAAAGGGCCAGGACTTCGGCTCCGCTGGCGGACGCGACGAACTCGATCTTCATGGGCTACTCCTGCCGGGATTGGGCATCCCGGTCTCGCTTACAAGGGTCGCGCGCGGCGCCTGTCGCCGGTGCGCGGGGATGTGTATTAGAGGCGTTCCCGCCGCCGCCTGCAACGGGCGATTTCCCCCGCTTATGACGCTGATTCAAGGCTATCTTTTTCGCCAGATCGCCCGCCCTGTCGTCGGAGCGTGCGCCGCCTTGGCCGGAATCGGCATCCTGAGCCAGAGCCTCGATCAACTCGAGGTTATCGTCGAACGCGGCCAGAGCGTCTGGGTCATGGTCAAGCTGACCCTGCTGGCGGTCCCGCAACTTCTGGCGGTGATCGTTCCGATCGGCCTGTTCGTCGGGGCCCTGGTCGCCCTGACCCGGCTGCAGCGCGAACAGGAACTGACCGCCGTGTTCGCCTCCGGCGTCACGCGCTGGTCGGCGATTCGGCCGGCGGTCCGCATCGCGGCGATCGCCGCGATCCTGACCCTGATCGTCACCACCGTGCTGCAGCCGTGGGCGCAACGGCAGGCGCGGGCCGAGGCCTTCGCGGTCCGAACCGACCTCGCCGCCCTGCTGGTCGAGGAGGGCCGGTTCGTCCAGGGCCCCGAGGGGCTGACGGTCTATGTCCAGCAGATCGAGCAGAACGGCCTGTTGAAGAACATCTTCATCTACCAGGCCGAGGACGACCGGGTGACGACCTGGGACGCGGCCGAAGCTCGCTTCTCGCGCATCGACGGCGAGCCGATCCTGACCCTGATCGACGGCTCGTGGCAGCGCTACTCGAGCCGCGGCGTACTGGAGCACCTGTCGTTCGGGCGGCAGGACGTGCCGCTGGGCCAGTATTCCGAGGTGACGGACACGGTCCGCTACAAGCCCTCGGACCTCTATCTGACGCAACTGCTCAACCCCTCGCCCCAGGATCTGGAGCGGGTCGGGTCCGCGGGCGAACTGAGGGCCGAGGCGCACTCGCGCCTGTCGACCCCACTCTACGCCCTGCTGGCCATGGCCATGGCGCTGTCGGCCATCCTGGGCGGGCAGTTCAGCCGGACCGGCTACAGCCTGCGGATCGCGCGGGTCGCGGGCGCCTTCCTGATCATCCGGATCATCGGCTACGGCGTGGTGGCGGCGAGCGCCTGGAACGGCTGGCTCAACGTCTTCCAGTACCTGCTGCCCATCGTCGGGACGGCCATCGCCCTGCGGCTGATGTTCCGCGCGCTGAAGCCCCGTCGCAAGCGGGAATGGCCCGCCTTTGACCGACTGAAAGCGAGGGTGGCGTGAGCGCCCCCGACACGGCTCCGTCCTGGCTCCGGCTGGGCCGGATCGAACGGTATGTGCTGGTCCAGCAGGCGCGTTCGCTGGCCATCGCCCTGGGCGTCATCGCCGCCCTGATCATGCTGATCGACTTCGTCGAGATCTCGCGGGGGATCGGCTCCGACGTCGATCTGTCCGGCGCGCGCATCCTCGGCCTGATGTTGCTGAAGTCGCCCCAGGTCATCCTCCAGCTGCTGCCGTTCGTTTTCCTGTTCGGCACCCTCGCCGCCTTCGTGGGGCTGAACCGGCGCAGCGAACTGATCGCGATGCGGGCGGCGGGTCTGTCGGCCTGGCGGTTCGTGCTTCCGGCAGCCGGAGCGGCCTTCCTGTTCGGCGTCGTCACGGTCATGGCCCTCGGCCCGCTGGCGGCGTCGGCGGATGGTCTGTTCCAACGCGAGCGGACCCGGCTGTCCGGCTCGGCGGCGGCGTCCGAGGCCGTGTGGATCCGCGAGGGTGACGACACCCGGCAGATGGTCATACGCGCCGAGCGTCAGGACCGGGCCAACGCCCGCCTGCTGGGCGTGACCTTCTTCATCTACGCCAATGACGGCGACGGACACCGCACCTTCCGCGAACGGATCGACGCAGCGTCCGCCTCGCTGAGCGCCGGACGTTGGCGGCTGGTCGATGCGGTGGGGGCCCAGATCGGTCAGCGAGCGGTGCGCTACGAAACCCTCGACCTGCTCTCCAGCCTTGCCGACGACGAGGCCTTCGAACGGTTCGCCCGCCCGCAGTCGACGCCGTTCTGGTCGCTGCCGGCCCAGATCGCCCGGGTCGAGGCGGCCGGCTTTTCGAGCACCGCCTACCGGCTGCGGCTGCAGCAGTTGCTGGCCACGCCCCTGATGTTCGCCGCCATGTCGATCCTGGCCGCCGCCTTCTCGCTGCGCCTGATGCGTCTGGGCGATCTGGCGCGCATGACCCTCGCGGCCGTGGTGCTCGGTTTCGGCTTCTTCTTCGTCAACCAGGCCGCCTCGGCCTTCGGTTCGGCCGAGGTCATCCCGCCCTGGCTGGCGGCCTGGCTGCCGCCCTTGCTGACGGCGCTCGCCGCCTTCACCTTGCTGTTCTATACCGAAGACGGCTAAGCGAACCCCCGCCCCGTCCGCCATCCAGAGTGAATTTGCATGCAGCGTGACCGCCGCGCGCCCGACACGGCAGCCTT
>NZ_JAVHLH010000022.1 GCF_031082345.1 Brevundimonas sp.
AAGTCCACACTGGCCTTGAGGATTTCGGCGTCGGGACCGAAGGCGTCGAGATGGGCGCGCGCCTGATCGGCCAGATGGGCGACCCTGTGGCGCGCCGCCTCGACCCCCAGCAGGGTGACGAAATTGGTCTTGCCCTGGCCCGCGTCCTTGTTGGCGGCCTTGCCCAGCAGGTCCTCGTCGCCCTCGACGTCGAGCAGGTCGTCGACGATCTGGTAGGCGAGGCCGATGTCGTGGGCGAAGCTGGTCAGGGCCTGGCGCTGGCTCTCGCGGGCGTCGGCGATGATCAGGGGGATCTCGAAGGCGTAGGTGAACAGGGCGCCGGTCTTGAGCCTCTGCATCCGCGCCACGCCGCCGAGGTCGTCGCGCACGCCCAGCAGGTCGATCATCTGGCCCCCGGCCATGCCGCGCGCGCCCGAGGCCAGCGACAGACGGGCGGCGAGCTCGCACCGGACGGCCGGATTCTCGTGGGTGTCGGGATGCAGCAGGATGTCGAAGGCGGCGGTCTGCAGGGCGTCGCCGGCGAGGACGGCGGTGGCCTCGTCATAGGCCTTGTGAACCGTGGGCCGACCGCGGCGCATGTCGTCGTCGTCCATGCAGGGCAGGTCGTCGTGGACCAGGCTGTAGGCGTGGACGCATTCGAGGGCGCAGGCGGCGCGCAGCACCGGCCGTTCCTCTATATCGAACAGGGCGGCGGCCTCGAGCGCAAAGAACGGCCGCAGGCGCTTGCCGGGCCCGAGCGCGGCGTAACGCATGGCCTCGGTCAGGCGCGATTCCGGCCCGTCGGCCCGGGGCAGCAGCTCGTCGAGGGCGACGGTGACGAGGTCGGCGGTCTCGGCCACCCGGTCGATGACCCCCTGCTCGGGGGAGTTGGCGGCGAGGAGGGTCAGAACAGCCTCCCGCCCACCGGGATGTCGCGATCGACGCCGACCAGCACCACCTCGCCGACCGCGTCGGGGAAGCCGAGGGTCAGGACCTCGGACATGAAGGGGCCGATCTGGCGCGGCGGGAAATTGACCACGGCCGCGACCTTGCGGCCGACCAGCTGCTCCGGGGTGTAGTGAACGGTGATCTGGGCCGACGACTTCTTCACCCCGATGTCGGGGCCGAAGTCGATGGTCAGCTTGAAGGCGGGCTTGCGCGCCTCGGGGAAGGGGTCGGCGGAGACCACCTGCCCGACGCGGATGTCGACCTTCATGAAGTCGTCGAACGAAATCCGCTCGGCCGGCGAGCCGGACATCAGTCGAACCCGGCCGGTTCGACGCCCTTCGCCTGGCCGTCGGGGCCGACGACGATCTTCTCGACGCGCAGCTGGGCGGCCTTGAGCCGGTCCTCGCAATGGGCCTTGAGGCGCGCGCCCTCCTCATAGAGGGCGATCGATTCCTCGAGCGGGGCCTGGCCGGACTCGAGACGGGAGACGATCTGTTCGAGACGCTGCAGGGCGTCCTCGAAGCTGAGCTCGGCGGGAATGGGGGCGGCGTCTGTCATCGGCGGCGACCCTAGAGGGGGGCGTCCCCCGCCTCAAGTACGCCGTTCGTAACGGCGCTGGGACCAGTATTTGTAGCCTTGGTTGTGGACCAGCTTCCAGCCGTCGGCGCGCAGGCGGCGGCCGACCATGTGGTTGAAATAGCCGTGGGCGAGAACCAGCACGTCCTGGCCCGACTCGGCGCGGGCGATCAGGGCCTGGGCCGCCTGTTCGGCGCGGACCTCGGCCTGGGCGCGGGTCTCCTGACCCTCGTGGTGGTTGAAGGCGTGCCACCAGATGCGGGCCACCGCGCCCCAGTATTTCGGCGGCAACTTGAACCAGGAGGGGAAGCGCGGCGGCGGCAGGGGCGCCTCGATGAACAGGGCGTCGCTCATCACCTCGCGGCCGGCGGCGATGGCGGCGGCGGTTTCCTGGGCGCGCGGGCGGGTCGAGGCGTAGATGGCGCCCGCGCCCTCGGCCGTGGCCAGCAGTTCGGGCGGCGGGGTCTGGCCGGCGCGCAGGGCGGCGGCGATGCGTTCGGCCGCGGCGCGGGTCGGCGCCGTCAGGGTCGTGAAGGTCCGACGCTCCGGCGCCGACAGGGTGTCCTTGCGGAATTCGTAGCGGGCCTGAATCTTCTCTTCGCTGATAGCGATATTCTGATCGGCCGGGTTGGAGAAGACCACCAGGGTGCCGGAACGCAGCTCGGGCGTGCGCAGCTGGGCGGCGTTCTGGCTCATGAACGAGCTCAGCTGGGCGTCGGTGGGCCGCGGCGCGGTTCCCGCCATGGACTGGGTCAGGATGAACCAGCGACCGTCACGGGTCTGCTGGTTCAGGTTGGCGTACAGGGCGCCGTAGACGCGCGGCAGCCGCAGTCCGGTGACCAGGGCCGAGCCGTAGTGGGCGCGGCTGTACTCGTCGCGGATTTCCTGTTCGATGCGCGCCGGCGTCATATTGGCTTCGGCCAGCTTGCCCTCGTATAGGCTCTCGCTGAACTGGTTGGTGACCGGATCGAAGAAGGCCGGATAGGAGCGGATTTGACGCAGGATCAGCTCATTGCCGGGCCGGACGCCCGCCTTCCAGGCCCAGGCGAAGAAGGCCAGTTGTTCGGCGCGGTCCTTCAGAATGGCGCCCATCGGCGCGCGCTCGAGCAGTTCCTCATAGGTGATGGCGCGGCCCTGCTGCGCCTGAAGCTGCTCGAGACGGTTGTCCATCTCCGCGCGGAACTCCGCCGGGTTCAGGCTGCGGTCGCCGGCCGAGACGACCTTGGGCGCCTGCAGGCTGCCCAGCAGGTCCGTCTGCGTGCCGCCGGTGACGAGCAGGCCCAGCGCGACGAGCACCAGCAGGCCGATCGCCCACTTCGACTTCGCGAAATTGCGGAACATGGAGATCATGGGGAAGCGGTCCTGGACGGAGGGCGGCGACGATGGTCGCTCCGGCCTATAGGGGGTGACAGGCCGCCACGGCAAGACAATGGCGACGCGCGACGGCTTGGCTTGGCGAAATCCTCCGCCTAGAGAGGCCGTATGAAACAACCTGTGAAGCTGATCGCCGGCAACTGGAAAATGAACGGTCTGGGCGCGAGCCTGGAGGAGGTCGCGGCCCTGCGGCGGTCTCTGGATGAGCAGACGGCGGCGTGCCGGGTCGCCCTGTGCCCGCCTGCGACGCTCGTCGAACGCATGACCGCCGCCGCGCGGGGAAGCGCCATTGAGGTCGGGGGGCAGGACTGCCGGGCCGAGACCCACGGCGCCTTCACCGGCGGCGTATCGGCCGAAATGCTGAAGGACGCGGGCGCCGGTCTGGTCATCGTTGGCCACTCCGAGCGCCGCCAGGAATTCGGCGAGACCGATCAGCTGGTTTCCGCCAAGGCCGAGTCGGGCGTTCGCGCGGGCCTCGCCCCGATCGTCTGTGTCGGCGAGACGCTGGAACAGCGCGAGGCGGGCCGCGCCGTCGAGATCGTCCGCGCCCAGATCATGAACTCGCTGCCGCAGGCCGTGCTCGGAAGCGATTTCGCCGTGGCCTATGAGCCGGTCTGGGCCATCGGCACCGGTCTGACGCCGACGCTGGAGCAGATCGAGGAGGTCCACCGCGCCGTTCGCGCGGCCATGATCGAACGGCTGGGTCTCGGCAGCGCCGCCGCCCCGATCCTCTACGGCGGCTCGGTCAAGCCGGACAACGCCCGCGACATCCTCGCCGTCCCCGAGGTTGGCGGCGCCCTCGTCGGCGGCGCCTCGCTGAAGGCCGTCGACTTCCTGCCGATCATCCGCGCGGCGTAAGGGCCACAGAGCCCGTTTGCTCCCGTCTCCCATCAATGTTAGACGCCGCCGCTTGAACGGCGCGGCTCCGCGCCACACATATCGGCCGCCATGCTCCAGACCATTCTCCTCGTCGCCATGATTCTGATTTCGGTCACGCTCGCCGGCGTGATCCTGCTTCAGCGCTCCGAAGGCGGCGCGCTGGGCATGGGCGGCGGCCCGTCGGGCTTCATGACCGCCCGCGGCGCTGGCAATCTGCTGACGGTGACCACGTGGTGGCTGGCGGCCGCTTTCTTCGCCTGCGCCATCGGCCTGACCATCGTCGGCAACGTCAGCCGCTCCAGCCAGTCGATCGTCGACCGCGACGCCGTCGGCGCGCTCGCCGCGCCTGCCGGGACGGACGCTGAAGCGCCGGCCCAGGCCGATCCCGCCACGGCCCCCGCCCAGCCGGCCGGTCCGTCGCTCGACGACTTCCTGAGCTCGACGCCCTCGGCCCAGCCCGCCCCGGCCCAGCCGGCGCCGGCGCAATAGGAGTGGGCGGGGCTCTTATCCCCGCCTTCCGCTCCCGCCCTCATAGTCTCCGCATTACGCCGCTCGAATCAGCGGTAGAGTGATCTCCCATGGCCCGTTACGTGTTCATCACCGGCGGCGTGGTTTCCTCATTGGGAAAAGGCCTCGCTTCCGCCGCTCTCGGCGCGCTCCTGCAAGCGCGCGGCTACAAGGTGCGTCTGCGCAAGCTTGACCCCTATCTGAACGTCGATCCGGGCACGATGAGCCCGTATCAGCACGGCGAGGTCTTCGTCACCGACGACGGGGCCGAGACCGACCTCGACCTGGGCCACTACGAGCGCTTCACCGGCGTCTCGGCGGCCAAGTCCGACAACATCACGACCGGCCGCATCTATTCGACCATCCTCGAGAAGGAGCGGCGAGGAGACTATCTGGGCGCGACGGTGCAGGTCATCCCGCACGTCACCGACCAGATCAAACAGTTCTGTCTGACGCCCGCCCTGACCGACGACGGCGAGGACGTGGACTTCGTGCTGGTCGAGATCGGCGGCACGGTCGGCGACATCGAGGGCCTGCCGTTCTTCGAGGCCATCCGCCAGTTGGGCCAGGACCTGCCGCGCGGTCAGTCGTGTTTCGTGCACCTGACCCTGCTGCCGTACATCAAGACCGCCGGCGAGATGAAGACCAAGCCGACCCAGCACTCGGTCAAGGAGCTGCGCTCGATCGGCATCCAGCCCGACATCCTGCTGTGCCGCTGCGAATATCCGATCCCGCCCGAGGAGAAGCGCAAGATCGGCCTGTTCTGCAACGTCCGCGAAAGCGGCGTCATCCAGGCCATGGATTCGGCCGACATCTACGCCGTGCCGCTGGACTATCACCAGGAGGGGCTGGACGCCGAGGTGCTGGCACATTTCGGCATCACCGACGCCCCCGCGCCCGACCTGTCGCGCTGGCAGGAAATCGCCCGCCGCCGCCTTCACCCCGATGGCGAGGTCACAGTCGCCGTGGTCGGCAAGTACACGGTGCTCAAGGACGCCTACAAATCCCTCATCGAGGCGCTGCACCACGGCGGCGTGGCCAACAACGTCAAGGTCAACATCGACTGGGTCGAGGCCGGCACCTTCGAGGGCGACCGCGAGGCCTGCGACGCTCGTCTACAGGGCGCTCACGCCATCCTGGTGCCCGGCGGCTTCGGCTCTCGCGGGGCCGAGGGCAAGATCCAGGCGGCCCGTTTCGCCCGCGAGCGCAAGATTCCCTATTTCGGCATCTGCTTCGGCATGCAGATGGCGGTGATCGAGGCGGCCCGGAACCTCGCCGGCTTCCCGGAAGCCTCCTCAACCGAGTTCGGCCCGACATCAGAGCCGGTCGTCGGCCTGATGACCGAGTGGACGCAGGGCAATGAGCGGGTGAAACGCGAGTCGGGCGGCGATCTGGGCGGGACGATGCGGCTCGGCGCCTATGATTCGACCCTGAAGCCGGGATCGAAGATCGCGGAGATGTACGGCTCGACCACCATCAGCGAACGCCATCGCCACCGCTACGAGGTCAACATCAACTACCGCGAAGCCGTCGAGCAGAAGGGCGGCCTGATCTTCGCCGGCCTGTCTCCCGACGGCGTCCTGCCCGAAACCGTCGAGCGCGAGGACCATCCGTGGTTCATCGGCGTGCAGTATCACCCGGAACTGAAGAGCCGCCCCTTCGCCCCGCACCCCCTGTTCGCGGGCTTCATCGGGGCCGCCGTGGTGCAGAGCCGCCTGGTCTAGCGTTGACCGGTCCCGGGCGGGGCGGGCGGCTCGAGACCCTCGAACAGGCGCCGCTGGTTACAGCGCAGGCAGACCCGCGTTCCCGGTTGACTGCGACTGTCGACGAACTGATGGCCCTTCCACATGCAGTGCAGGGACTGGAACATGCGACGGCCTCCGGTTCACTTCCCTGATACGCCTCGCCGCGCGGCAAAGCTATGAGGGAGTCGGGCGCGCCGCGAACCTAGGTCGCCGGCGGGCTGGCCGCGGACCGCAGCAGCACGGCGTCGACCGGTTGCATCACGCCATTGCTCGCCAACCGCTCGTCGCCGGTCAGGCGCCCACGCGCGCCGCCCTCCGAGGTCGCCACGATCGTCGATCCCTCGCGCGAGAAGGTCAGCAGTGTATTGGCCATGGTCCGCATCTGGACGCTGCCGTCGGCGTCGCCAGCCAGGGCGGCCTCGATATCCGCGCGGGTCAGCGCTCCCGGCACGATGTGGGCCTGCAACAGGGCCGCGCTCTCGGCGCGTCGGCTTTCGTCCGTGACGTCGGTCAGGGCGCCGTCTTCAGGGAAGGCCGGATCGCCGGGTGCAAACAGGGTGTATGGCCCGACTCCGTCCAGAACCCCGGACAGGCCCGCGTTGGTTGCGGTCCGACCCAGAATGCTGAACCCGGCCTCGGCCCGCAGCGTCGCCGCCAGGGTGCGCGAAGAGGGCTGGACCTCTTCGGTGGTTTCCGCGGTCTTCTCATTGTCCGCGCCGCAGGCCGCGAGCAGAACGACGGCGAGGGGCGTCAGGGCCCGGCGCATCAGGGTTCGCATATCTATCTCCCGGTCGAAATTCAGGTGAGCAGCTGGATGGCGGCCTGGACCAATTGGGTGGTGGGATCGACCTGATAGACATAGCCGTCGTTGTACCGGTACTGGGCGGCGGCCGTATCCGCGTACCGGTCGCGCCAGGCGTAAGGCACATTGTAGACGTCATAGCCGGCGGGCATCGGCTGACCGACCGAGATCGGCTGTCCGGTCAGCAGGGCGACGACCTGGGTGATCGCCTGGGTCTTCGGATCGACGCCGAACAGCGCCCCGTTGGCGTAGCGATAGTCGGTCGGGGCGTTCAGCCGGAAATAGTCCGTGTAATACTGCGGGGCCGGCTGATAGGCGAACTGCGAGGGCCATACCGCTCCGGGCGCCAGGGCCCCGCCCAGCGCCGGCAACCACCCCTTCACCGAGCCGCTCGGGTCGAGTTGGTAAAGGTAGCCGTCGTCGTAGCGCCAGTCGCCGTCACGGTCGCCGCCCCACAGGTCGGCATAGCGGGCGCGGGCGATCTTGCGTTCCTGCCCCGGCGGCAGACAGCCGTTGTCGCGCTTGGCCAGCCCCGGCGGGCAGCCCGCGATCAGGCCGCGATCAGGCTCGGCCCGGAACACGGCGCGAACGGCGTCATCGAGGTCGCGCTCAATCCGGGCCGGTCGATCGTCACGCCCTTGGTCCTGTCCCCGGGCGGCTCCGCGCGCCACCTCACGGACGTCGGGGAGGTTCGGCCGGTCGTCGCGGGTCGCGCGCTCCGGGCCGCGTCCCCGCGCCTCATCACCGCCCCGCGGCTGGGCGCGCTCTCCGCCGTTGCCGTTGCCCTTGCCTTGACCCTGGCCGGGGTTCTGCGCTTCGGCGGCGTGGGGAAGGCTGATCGCCAGAACCAGCGCTGCGGCGGTCGGAATGAACTTGTTCATGGGAGGCAACCTCTCGTGGAGGTCGGTCAAACGTCCGGGCGGGTCCAACCGTTCCTCGACCGGCGTTCGCCCGGGAGGCGATGGCCTTGCGTTGCAGCGGACGACGGTTCTGCCCTCAGGCTGCGCGGCCTCTCATCCAGCCCAGGACCAGATCGTAGCGCATGTCGTCCATCTGGCCCGGCGTCGGCGCCCGGCCCGCCCGCACCGCACCGGGCGCCTCCCCATAGGCCGCTCTGAAGAGTCGGCTGAAATGGGATTCACTGACGAAACCGTGTGAATGGGCGATTTCGGCGACTGTGGGGCTGCGCCCGACTCGTTCCATGAGCGCGAAGCGTGCCCGGTGGAGGCGCCGCCGCCTGATATGGCCGTTGATCCCGCCGTTGTCGGCGAAAGCCCGGAACAGGGTCGCGCGTGAAACACCGAGGGCGCCGATCAGACTGCCAATTCTGAGGTCGGGATCGATGAGTTGGCGGTCGATCAGGGCGGTGGCTGAGGCGCGGATGCCGGCATAGACCGTGCGGGTCTGCTCCGGTGCAAGCCGGCCGGAGTTCAGAAAGGCCTTTTCCGCGAGCATCAGGGCCGCCTGCACCGAGGCGATCCCCTCTTCGCATCCCATGCGGGGCGCGGCGGCGCAGAGGGCGGTCATATGGTTGATCAGGACCCGTCCGATGGCGGGTCGGTCATCGATGGAGGCGCCGTGGAAGCGCGGCTCCAGAATCCAGGCCGGGGCCACTTCGCGGGGGATGGCGATCGTAATTGCATCGACCTGGGCGACCCGGGCGCCCGAGGGTCTGGCCAGGTGGCGGACGTGGACCGTCCCGGGCCGGCCGCTGACGCGCACGCCATCGATGTCGCCGTCCATGCCGGCCAGGTCGAGCAGCAGGACCACGCCGTCCAGATGAGATCGCCTGATCTCGTGAACGCCCCTCACGAGGACCTGTCCGATCGACCGCCCCCGGCCAACGACATAGTCGCCGAACTGGCAGATCATGTTGTCGGTGAAAAAGCGCGGCAGGGCGGCTTCCTCGAAACCCGTGGCGCCGTACCAGTCCGCCAGTCCGTCGCGATAACGGTCGAGCGCGTCGACGTCGTTCGCCGCGGAAATGTTCCATCGCGCGATATTGGTTGGGGAGGGGACAGTCATGGGTCTCCTGATCGCGACGCTGCGGCTCACAAGCTATGCACGAGCGATGCGGACCCAAGGGCGACATGTAACGGCGCCGATGCACTGAGAGCAAGGTTCTATGAGTCCGGCCTCGTTGGTCCAAACCGTTCCCGTAACAGGAGAAAATCCGGCGTTTTTTGCTCGGGCGGTCGCGATTTTGAGACGGACAGGCATACTTTGAGATTCAGACTTCGTTTACCTCACATGCGGTGCGGCAGTCCTTTTCTCACGGGAGTTGAGCGGGACGACCTCATGATCGCTTCGAATCCGGGGCGATGGGGAGGGGCAGGAATCAGCAGGACGGCGTAGGTGCGCCACCGGATGACTCGCGGGCTGGGCCCGGCGGTCGCCCGGGCGTCCCCGCTCGTTCGCCGCCCCGCGACACATAGCAAGGGGCGAACACATGGCTGCCAAATCGAAATCCGGCGGGAACACCATCTCCGGCACGGCCGGAAATGATCACCTGAACGGCGGCGCGGGCGCCGATGACCTCCAGGGGCTCGGCGGAAATGATCGCATCAATGGCGGCTCGGGCGCCGACATCCTCGACGGCGGTGCGGGCAACGACATCGTCAGCGGCGATTCGGGCGATGACCTGCTGATCTACGACATGGGCGAGAACGCCGGGTCGACCGACACCTACGACGGCGGCTCGGGCCGCGACACCCTGCAGCTCGAGATGACCCGCGCCGAGTGGCAGAGCCCGGAGGTCCAGGCCGACATCGCGCGCTATCTGGCCTTCCTCGCCGAGGTCACCCACCCGGTGAACGGCCAGGCCAACAATCGCAACTTCACCTTCTCTTCCGGGCTCACGGTCTCCAAATTCGAGAGCCTGAGCGTCATCGTCGACGGCGTCGCCATCGACCCGCGCGACGAGGCCGTGACCCTGGCCGACGACGTGATGAGCGCCGGCGAGGAGACCGCCTCCATCTCCGTCGACGTGCTGGTCAATGACAGCGTGCCGGACCTGATCGCCAGCCTGACCAACACCCAGCCGACGCACGGAACGGTCTCCCTGACCCAGACCCAGGGCGCGCCGGGATCGCCCGACACGGCCAGCTTCATCTACACGCCGGACGCGACTCATTGGCAGCACCTCGCCGAGGGCGAGACGGCGACCGACACGTTCACCTACACCGTCACCGATTCGGACGGCGACGTGCAGACCGCCACCGTCACGGTGACCATCACCGGCTCGAACGACGCGCCGACGCTCGGGGCCGTCGTGTCCGAGGGCGCCGTCGTCGAGGACGGCGCTTCCAGTGCGAGCGGCTCGATCGCCTTCGCGGACGTCGACCTTCTGGACAGCCATTCCGTCACCAGCCAGGCGAACGGCGCCGGCTATCTGGGGGTCTTCTCCGCCGGGGTGGCCGACGCCAGCACGGGCGACGGCGAAGGCTCGGTCTCCTGGAGCTTCTCGGTCGACAACGCCGCCATCCAGTATCTGGCCGCCGGCGAGACGCTGACCCAGAGCTACACCGTCACCATCGACGACGGGAACGGCGGCACGATCGACCAGATCGTCACCGTCACCCTCACCGGCACGAACGATGCGCCGGTGATCACCACGGCCGACGGCCACGGATCCGTGTCCGAGACAGAAGTCGCCGGTGTGCCGGCGTCCACGACCCCGGTCATGCTGGACATCGAGACCAACGACGCCTTCGCGACGGCCCAGTTGATCGACCGCGCCGATCTGCGCGTCGCCGACAACGCCAACCTGGCCGACGACGCCGATCCCTCGATCGAGATCCAGGGCAACATCGCCACCCGCGACGATCAGGATGTCTACCGCATCGACCTGCGGGCCGGTGAAACCCTGACGCTCGACATCGATTTCGCCGGTCTCATCCCCGGAGGCGGCGGCCTGGACAGCTTCGTCTTCCTGTACGACGCAGCCGGCAACCTGATGAATTTCAACGATGACTCGTCCACGGCGGCGGGCGGCGGCGGTTCGACCTACACGCAGGACTCCTTCCTGCAGTTCGTCGCCGGCCTGGACGGAACCTTCTACATCGTCGTCAAGGACTTCGATCAGTTCGGCCAGTCCTCGGCGGGAACCTATTCGCTCAACGTCAGCGTCGACAGCCAGAACCTGCAGCTGACCGACACCGGCTCGATGACCTTCTCGGACGTCGATCTGGCCGACGGTCACACCGTGGGCGTCACGGCCCAGGACGCCGGCTATCTCGGCGCGCTGACGGCCGTGATCGCCGACGACAGCACCAACGACGGGACGGGATCCGTCAACTGGACCTTCTCCGTCGCCAACGCTGCGGTGCAGTTCCTCGGCGCGGGTGAAACGCGGATCCAGACCTACACGGTCACCGTCGACGACGGACAGGGCGGCACGGCCAGCGAGACGGTCACCGTCACGATCACCGGCGAGAACGACGGACCCGTCATCTCGACGGCGTTCTCCGCCGGACAGATCACCGAGAACGGCGTCCCCTCGATCGATGGCGTGATCGCCTTTGACGACGTCGACCTGATCGACAGCCACACGGTCAGCGCCGAGGCGGCGACGGCGGGATACCTCGGAACCTTCACCGCCGTGATCAGCGACAGCGCCACCGGCGAAGGCGCCGGCGAGGTCACCTGGACCTTCTCGGCGACCGACGCCGAGCTCGCCTACCTCGCGGAAGGCCAGTCGCTGCTGCAGCGCTACATCGTCACGCTCGACGACGGCAACGGCGGCACGACCCAGCAACTGGTGAACATCACCATCGTCGGAACCAACGATGCGCCGACGATCACCTCGGCGGTCGCCACGGGCCATGTGGTGGAGGATGCGAACCTGTCCGCCTCCGGCGCCATCGCCTTCTCCGACGTTGACCTTCGGGACGCCCACGCGGTTTCCAGCGCGGCCAACGCCGACGGATACCTGGGCACGTTCTCCGCCGTGCTGGCGGACGACAGCACGGACGACGGCGAAGGCTCGGTGAGCTGGAGCTTCACGGTCGACAACGCCGCCATCCAGCATCTGGCGGCGGGCGAGATCCTGACCCAGAGCTACACCGTCACCGTCGACGACGGCAACGGCGGCACGGTCGACCAGACCGTCACCGTCACCCTCACCGGCACGAACGACGCCCCGGTGGTGCAGGGCGTCGCCGCCAATGCGACGGAGGACGGCGCGCCGGTCACCGTCGCCTTCTCCGCGGATGACGTGGACAGCGACGACGACGCCGGCACCCTGACCTACGCCATCACCTCGGCGCCCGCCGAGGGCAGCGTCGTCAACAACGGCGACGGCACCTTCTCCTTCGACCCGGGGGCCGATTTCCAGGACCTCGCCGAGGGCGAGACCCGCGAGATCACCTTCGGCTACGACGCCACGGATGCGCACGGCGCCACGACGGCGGGGTCGGTGACGATCACGGTCACCGGAACCAACGACGCGCCCGTCACGGGCGATGTCGAGCTGGGTGGAACGTCGGTCGGCGTCGGCTTCCCGCTCGTCTTCGGCGGCTACTATAATTACGCCGCCTACAATCAGGACAGCGGAGAGGTGGTCTTCTCGCTGATCGATACCAACGGCGACGGGATCGTCGACGCCCCGGGCTCGTCTTCGGAACTCGCCGACAACGCCCAGACCTACGATGTGAACTACGGCCTGGCAGTCGGAGACGTTGACGGCGACGGGGACGTGGACGTCGTCGTGGCCACCAACCAGGGACTCGTCTCGTACACCAACGTTGGCGACACCAACGGCGACGGGGAGGCGAATTTTGTCCGGTCGGTCCTGACCAACGGATTCGCAGGATATGATGTTGCGCTCGGCGACCTGGACGGCGACGGTCGTCTCGATCTCGTGGCGTCGCGATACAACACTCTGACTGAGCTGCTGAACACCGGCGACGCAAACGGCGACGGGCTGGTTAACGACTTCGCGGCGCGAACGGTCGCCACGGGCGGCCAAGGCAATGCCTACGGCATCTCGACCGCCGACATGAACGGCGACGGTCTCACCGACGTCATCGTCGCCAACTACGTCCAGGGTCCCAACCAGATTCTGCTGAACCAGGGCGACACGGACGGCGACGGACAGCTCAACTACCGGGTCCAGAATCTCAACGGCGTCTACAATATCTACGGTATGGGCGCGACCACCGGCGATATCGACGGCGACGGCGACCTTGATCTTCTGATCTCCCGCTGGAGCAACCAGAACGAGGTCGTCTACATCAATGACGGCGATACGAACGGCGACGGCCTGATCGACTTCAGGACCATCGAACTGCCCACCGGCGGCTACACGATGGAGAGCGAGCTTATCGACATTGACGGCGACGGCGACCTCGACGTCGTTACGTCGGACCTCGGCGGGACCGCTCGCATCGCCTACAATCAGGGCGACCCGAATGGCGACGGTCTGGTCGAATTCTCGATTCAGACCGTGACCGGCGCCAGCGGCAACTATGGCGTGGCGGTTGGCGACGTCGATGGCGACGGCGACCTCGACATCGTCTTCCCTTCCCTCAATACGAATGGCGCGGTCTACCTGCAGAATCAGGGAGACACGGACGGGGATGGCCAGCTCAACTTCGCCCGCGTGTCGTTGACCGGGGTCGAGCGTTCCTGGGATGCCGAGTTCACCCCGAACGGCGGCGGCGGCGGCGGTTCGGGCGCTTATGAGGACGGCCCGGTCGTGACCGGGGCCTTCGTCGGCGACGACGTCGACAGCGATGACGACGGCGCCACCCTGACCTACACGATCACCTCGGCCCCTTCGGAAGGCAGCGTCGTGAACAATGGCGACGGCACCTTCGGCTTCTCGCCCGGTGACGATTTCCAGGACCTGGCCCAGGGCGAAACGCGGACGGTGACCTTCACCTACACCGCCACCGACGCCCATGGCGCGGTCTCCGAGCCCAGCACCGTCACGATCCGGGTCGCCGGCACGAACGATGCGCCGGTCGCGGCGGTCGACACCGCATCCGGCGCGGAAGACGCCTCGGTGACCATCAACGTGCTCGCGAACGACACCGACGTCGATGGCGAGACGCTGACCATCACCCACGTCAATGGCGCCAATATCGGTGTCGACGGGACGGTCGCCCTGGGTGGCGGCGCCAGCGTCCGCCTCAACGCGGACGGCGCCCTGACCTATACGCCGGCCGCGAACGCCACCGGCCTGCAGTCCTTCTCCTACACCGTCAGCGACGGTGTCGGCGGGGCGACGACGGCCACGGTCGAGGTCGACCTCACCCCGGTCAATGACGCCCCCGTCAGCCAGCCGGACGCCGCCTCGACCGATGAGGACACCACCCTGGTGCTGACGGCGACGAGCCTGCTCGCCAACGACACCGATCTGGACGGCGATGCGCTCGTGATCTCGTCGGTCTCGGCCGTGTCCGCGCGCGGCGCCAGCGTCTCCATCAACGCCGCCGGCGACGTGGTCTATAACCCCGGCGTGTCGGCGGAACTCCAGGCGCTGAGCCGTTCACAGCAGGTGACGGACACCTTCACCTATGTCGTGACCGATGCGGCCGGGGCGACCTCCACCGCGACCGTTACGATCACGGTGGAGGGCCAGCTGGAAGCGCCCGTGGCCAACCCGGACACCGTCACGGTGTCCCAGAACGGTCAGGCGTCCGGCGACGTGGTCGCCAACGACATCGTCACCGGCTCGACCGACAACAGCGGCAACGTGCTGGTCAACGGCAGCTTCGAAGACGGCCATTCGGTCGGACCGGGCGGGCTCGACTATCCGGCCAGCCTGCCGGGCTGGACCTCCGTCCAGGGCTCGTTCGAGGTCTGGGGAACCGGCTTCCTCGGCAATACGGCCAGCGACGGCACGGCGTTCTTGGAACTGGACAACGGCGGCGGCCAGGACGCCTACAGCAGCAACCTGACCACCGACGTGGGGCGTGAATACACGCTGGCGTTCGACCTCGCGCTGCGCAACGGCACCTCGGCGATCAGCAACCGGGTCGAGTTCTTCGTCAACGGCGTGTCTCTGGGCGTCTTCACGCCGCCTTCGACCACCTTCACCACCTTCACCGTCAGCTTCATCGGCAGCGGCTCCGACGTCATCACCTTCCGTGAGCCGGCGAACGCCAACGACGGCGTCGGCGGCCTGATCGACAACCTCCGCATCGCGGCGGACGCCGATGTGTTCGTCACCGCCGTGGACGGCGACGCCGCCCTCGTCGGGGCGGAGGTCGAAGGCTCGAACGGCGGGGAGTTCATCCTGCAGTCGGACGGCAGCTACACCTTCGACACCGACGGTGACTTCGCCCACCTCGGCGTTGGAGAAACGGCCACCACCTCGGTGACCTACACCGTCACCGACGACGGCGGATCGGCCAGCACCACCCTGACCGTCACGGTCGAGGGCGAGAACGACGGCCCGGTCGCCGCCGATGACGCCGTCGCGGCGGTCGAGGACCAACCGATCACCTTCGACGTGCGATCCAACGACAGCGATGTCGACGGGGACACGCTGACCGTGACCCACATCAACGGTCAGGCGATTTCGGCCGGCGGCTCGGTTGCGCTCGGCGGCGGGGTGCTCAGCCTGAACCCCAATGGCTCGCTCACCTACACGCCGGCGGCCAACGCCAGCGGCGAGGTCGACTTCACCTATACGGTGGCGGACGGCTTCGGCGGCGTGGCCACCGCCTCCACCACCATCAATGTGGCTGGCGTGGCGGACGCCCCGGTGCTCGCGGTCGGATCCTCGACCGTGCTGAACCCGACCGTCGGTTCGGCGATCCAGACGACCGTCACCCTTGCGGCGGGCGACACGGTTTCGTTCAACTGGGACTTCGTGGCCCACGACTACATGCCCTTCAACGACTTCGCCTTCGCCTCGGTGAACGGCGCGGCCTATATGCTGGGATCGGTCCAGGTCGTTGGAGATTACGGCACCACGGGCTGGAAGACCTTCACCTTCACGGCGACGGAGGCCGGGGAGTACAGCTTCGGCGTCGGCGTCTCGAACGTGAACGACAGTTCGCTCAACTCGCACCTGCTGGTCGACAATCTGCAGGTCAACGGCGTCACGATCTCGAGCTTCGAAACCGGCTTCACCGGCTGGACCACCCTGGGCTCCGTCGGCGTCCAGGGCGCCCACGATGGCGTCACGCCGACCCACGGCGGCCAGATGGCCTATCTGGACTCCGCGTCGTTCTCGGCCGCGGCCATCGAAAGCTTCCTCGGCCTCGTGCCGGGGCGTCTGGCCCGGATCGCCGAGGCGGCCGGTCAGCAAGGCGACGAGGTGACCGTTCCGATCTCCATGACCTTGGGGGCGGGCGAGGCGACGGAGGACTCCTACGTCGTCATCACCGGCTTCCCGGAGGGTTCGACCTTCAACTTCGGAGCGCTGGACGCGAGCGGCGGCTGGCGGGTCCCGGCCAGCGATCTGGGCGGCAATCTGCTGATCAACACGCCTGACGACTATTCGGGCTCGTTCACCCTCTCCGTTGTGGGCGCCACCTACATCGACGAGAGCGGGTCCCTGGCCAGCACGGCGGCGCAGACGATCACGGTGACCATCGACCCGGCTCCGTCCGCCGTCGTCGCGGAGGCGGCCCCCCTGGTCATGTCGTCCAAGCCGGCGCCGGAAGTCTCTCCCCAGTCGGACGACGACGCCTTCGTCATGCCGCCGGTGGACGACACGGAGCCCATGGTTCTGCCGGGACTCTCCGGGACGGAACTGCAGCTGAGCGATCCCGCCGACGGTCCCACTGTCGGCGACACGTCCCTGACCCTGTCCGGCGACGGTTCGTTCACCTATGGCGACGACCTGTTCGTCCTGCCGGCCATCGCTGACCTGGAGCCCCTGGTTCTGCCTGACGTCTCCGGGACGGAATTCCTGCTGACCGAACTCGCACTTCCCGCCGGACGGATGAGCGGAGACATGTTCCTGAACCTGTCCACCGACGGTGCGCTCTCCTACAGCGGCGACCCGGCGTCTCGTCCGCTGGGCGACCTCGACCTCTGGAGCTAGGCCGCCCCGGTCTCCGGCGTCAGATCGCTGACGCCGGAGACGCCTTCTGTATGCCGGGATCGGTCGGAGCGCGGGCTGATCAGCCCAAGGAAACTCCCCACGATCAGGCTGGCTACGCCCAAAGCGACAACCAGGAGCGAAGTATTCATCCGCCTGCGGGCGCTGGGACAGGCGCCGAGGTTGTGCCGGATGCGGGAGCGGCCACTTCGGTCGAAAACAGCTCCAGCTTTCGATCACCGGAGGAGCCGCGCACCGTGGCGGTTCGCTGGCCCACCGAAATCAATCGCCATCCGTCGAGCATCTGACCGACGGAAACTCCCTCCACCTGTCCCGTCTCGGCGCTGCGCAGATAGGCGCGTCGACCAGCGAGACCAACGAGGACCGGTGCGGCCTCGGCCACGGCTGGCGCGGCTTCGATGGCGGCCGCCGGCTGCAGTCGGAGCGCGAAACCCGTGACCGGACCACCATTGCGGGCCGAATGGTCCGCGCCAGGATAACGCTCGGCGGCTGGCGTCGGCTTCGGACGCGCCGCCTCCACCGGCCAGACCAGCAGGGCGAGGGTGACGACGGCGCACAGGCCGAGCAGCCCCGGCAACCAGTGGCGGGCGAAAAGGGCCTTCACGCGATCACCATCAGCAACACCAGGGAGACCGTGCCTTCGCCGTCCGACCCCAGACCCAGGGTCATGGATTTCAACCGGACGGCTTCGCGGTTGACCGCGATCCAATTGGCCACGGCCGCCGTCGCCGCTGCATCCCCGCGGGCCTGAACGCGCACCTCGGCGAGATGCAGTCCACCGCCGAGCGGCCGAAGCGTCGCGGCCTCGGCCGAGAGAACGGCCAGGCCGAGCTCGCCCAGACGACCATTGAGGTATTCCCCGACGGCGATTTGCGCATTCGCGCCGTTTCGCCGAAGCAGGGGCTGACCAGCGGTCCAGGGACCGGAGCCCTTCGCCGAGGAGAGCGCGACCGCAGCGGCGCTGTCTCGTGCCGACGCGACTGCCTGCAGGTCGCCGCCGATGGCGACGGCGGAGACCAGAGCGACACCGGTCAGCCCGAGGGCCGCAACGCCCGCGGCGCGATGCAACCAGACTTTCCGGTTCATCCGCACACCTCGCTCGGGAACACCAGTGTCTGGCCGTCTGCGGACGCGGCGTCTGCCGGGGGCAGGTCCAACGCCTCGCCGAGGGCGGCGACCTCCGCGCCGGGGGGCAGGGCTAGGGTCACGCGCTGCGGGTCGGCCGATACGCTGGAGACCGCCAAACCGCCAGGACGAACAGCAGCCACCCGGGCGGCCACGCACAGGAAGCGGGTCGAGGCGTCGGCGCGTTCAAGCGCCAACCACTCGCCGCGCGCCGAAGCGCGCAGCTCCGCGAGCCGGGCTTGCTGGGCCGTCTGCCGCTGTTCGGCGGCGATCTCAGGCAAACGCTGGGCGCGCCACTGCTCGGCCCGGATGTTGCCGGCCAAGACTACGGCGGCGAGGCCGAGGCAGACCAGAGCCGCCCGGGGGGCATGCTGGAGCCAGCGCGTTTCACGGCCGTCGACCGCGCCGCTGTTGCGGAATCTGAACCTGACCTCCTGTCCGTCTATGCTGGCGGCCGCGACCACGGTCCGCTGCGCACCGAAAGCCGGGTCGGCGAGCGCCGAGCGGCGCAGGATCCCCAACGCATAGAGGGTCTCGCCGGCCTCGGCGCGGAGCGGGACGAGGTCGAAGACGGTGTCGGCGGCGGGCAGGGGGGATAGCCGGTCCAGCTGCAGGCGCACGATCGAACGCGCCTGCCGCGGCGAGCGCGTCGGCAGGCGCAGCACGCGCGTCA
>NZ_JAVHLH010000230.1 GCF_031082345.1 Brevundimonas sp.
CGCGCCGTTCCGCCCGCCGAGGGCCGCGGCCCGGCGCTGTGGGTGATCCGGGACGCCGACTCCACCCTGTATCTGTTCGGCACCGTGCACCTGCTGCGCCCGACCACCGGTTGGGGCACGGAGCGCATCGACGCCGCCTTCGACAGCGCCGACACCCTGGTCCTCGAGATCTCCAACCCGGACGACCAGGCCGCGATCATCCCGCTGGTCCAGCAGCACGGCCTGGCCCCCGCCGAGCGCCTGACCCTCAAGCTGACCTCCGGCGAGCTGACCCTGCTCGACAACGCCGCGCGGGCGATGGGGCTCACGGCCGCCCAGATGGACCCCTTCCGCCCGTGGTTCGCCGCCCTGACCCTGTCGGTGGCGCCGCTGCAGAAGGCCGGCTATGACCCCGCCTCCGGCGTCGAGCTGATCCTCAAGGCCCGCGCCGAGGCCGCCGACAAGCCGGTCACCGGCTTCGAGACGGTCGACGAGCAGATCCGCATCCTCGCCGGCTTCCCGGAAGCGGACCAGCTGGCCTTCCTGCGCAGCACGCTCGAAGATTTCGAGAACGCCACCGTCGAGCTGGACCGTCTGGTCGAGGCCTGGGCCGCCGGCGACGTCGAGGCCATCGAGACCATCGGCGTCGAGCCGATGCGCGAGAGCAGCGAGGAACTCTACCAGGCCCTGCTGGTCCGCCGGAACACCAACTGGGCCGACCAGATCCAGACCATGCTGGAAGGGTCGGGTTCCGCCTTCATCGCCGTGGGCGCCGCCCACCTCGCCGGCGACGACAGCGTCCAGGAAATCCTCGAACGCCGCGGCGTCGACGTCGACGTCGCCCCGTAGGTCCCCGTAAAGGCCCGGCCGCCGCGCCGGGCCTTTTCTTTTGCCGACGCGAAGCTATGGTCCGCCTCCGATCCGGCGACCCCGGTCGCGGCCGTAGTTCAGAGGTAGAACGTCAGCTTCCCAAGCTGAATGTCGCGGGTTCGATTCCCGCCGGCCGCTCCAGGATTGAGGCGCATCACGGGGACGGCCGGACGCGCACCGCGCCGCCGTCGCCGTCGCCGATGGACGGCCCCGATCCCGGAACACCTTCAGACAAGACGCCACGCCGGTCGCGGATCGCCCGCCTTGACACGGATCAACCCCGGTCCGGCCGGATGACCTAGCCTGTCGGCCACCTCGGCGCGCAGTGTCTGGCGCGGCAGCGGAGCGGCGATGTCCACGGAGCCTTCATTCACAGGTCTGGACGCGGCCGAGGCCGCCCGCCGCCTCGAGGAGGACGGCCCCAATCTGGTGACCGCCGACCGTACCCGGCCTCTGTGGAGGATTGTCGCCGGGGCGTTGCGCGAGCCGATGTTCCTGCTGCTCGCCGCCGCCACCGCCCTCTATCTGGGACTCGGCGACCGCGCGGAAGGCCTTCTTCTGGGTGCGGCCGGGCTGGTCACCATCGGCATGGTCGTGGCGCAGGAAGCGCGCAGCGAAGCGGCGCTGCGGGCGCTTCGCCGGATGGCGGATCCCGTCGTCCGCGTGGTGCGCGAGGGGCGGACCCTGACCCTGCCCGCGCGCGAAGTCGTCCGCGGCGACTTGGTCCTCGTCGCCGAAGGCCAGCGGATGCCGGCGGACGGCGTTCTGGTCGGATCGGAGGTCCTTCAGATCGACGAATCCGTCCTGACGGGCGAATCCGCGCCCGTCGTAAGAAGCGGCGCGCGGGCGCAGGCCCCATCGGACATGTCGGGCGAGGTCTTCGCCGGAACGCTTACGGTCGCGGGCCAGGGCGTCGTCCGGGTCACCGCGACCGGATCCCGGACGGCCCTGGGGCGCATCGGCGCCTCGCTGGCGACCATCGATCGGAACCCGACCGCGCTGCAGCGTTCCACCGGCCGCATCGTCGCCCTGATCGGCGGCCTGGCGCTGACCTTCGCCGTCGTCGTCGCCCTCGCCTACGGCCTGTTGCGGGACCTGTGGATCGAAGGCGCCCTCGCCGGCATCACCATCGCCATCGCCCTCATTCCGGAGGAGTTCCCGGTCGTCCTGTCGGTCTTCCTCTCGCTGGGGGCCTGGCGATTGGCGCAGCACCGGGTGCTGGTGCGCCGGGCCGCCGCGATCGAGGCCCTCGGCGGCGCCACCATCCTCTGCGTCGACAAGACCGGCACCCTGACCGAGAACCGCATGGAGGTCGCGTCGCTCTGGTCCCCGGAAGACGAAGGGGGCCCCGGCGACGACGCCAGGCCGTCCCTGCGCGCGGTGCTCGAGGCGGCGATACTGGCCAGCAGTCCCCAACCGACCGATCCCATGGACGCCGCCCTGACGGCGCTGGGGCCGAAGGCGGGATCCGACCGGCCGGAACGGGTCTGGCCGCTGGCGCCGCACCGGCTGGCGGTGGTTCAGACCTGGCGGACGGCGGGGAAGAGACGCACCGCGGCGAAAGGGTCGCCCGAAGCGGTGTTCGCCCTCTGCAGGTTGAATCCGGACCAGACCGCCGCCGCGCGATCCGCTCTCGATCGTCTCGCCTCGGGCGGCCTGCGGGTTCTCGCGGTGGCGGAGGCCATGCATGACGAGCCCGTGGCGGCCCCGGAGGCGCTCGCCTTCGTCTTCCGGGGTCTGGTCGGATTCCTGGACCCGGTGGCCGCCGACGTGCCGGCGGCGCTGGAACTCGCCCGGTCCGCCGGCATCGAGGTGGCGATGATCACCGGCGACTATCCCGCCACGGCGCTGAAGATCGCGGGGGACGCCGGGATCGACGTGTCCGGCGGTCTGATGACCGGCGCCGAAATCAGCCAGCTCGACGAGGCGGCCCTGGCGGAGCGGGTGCGGACCGTGCGGGTCTTCGCCCGGGTGCAGCCCGCACAGAAGCTGGCGCTGGTCCGCGCCTTCCAGGCCAATGGCGGCGTGGCGGCCATGACGGGCGACGGGGTCAATGACGCGCCGGCGCTGGAGGCGGCCGACATCGGCATCGCCATGGGCGGCCGGGGCTCCGACGTGGCGCGCGAGGCGGCCGACCTGGTCCTGCTGGACGACAGCTTCGGCTCGATTCTCGGCGCGGTGCGGCTCGGGCGCCGCATCTTCACCAACCTGCGTCGGGCGCTGGTCTATGTCACGGCCATCCATGTGCCCATCGCGGGCCTCGCCCTGCTGCCGATCCTCCTGGGCGCGCCGCCGTTTCTGTTCCCGATCCACGTGGTCCTGCTGGAGCTGGTCGTCGATCCCGTCTGCGCGCTCGTCTTCGAGGCCGAGCCCAGCGAGGCGGACGCCATGCGGCGCCCCCCGCGCCCGCTGCGAGCGCGCCTGTTCGGCATCGGCGAGATCGCCGCCGGCCTCGGCCAGGGTCTGGTGATCCTCGCGGCGGTCCTCGGGCTCTACCTCGGCCTCCTGCCGCTGGCCGGAGAGGCCGCGGCCCGGGGCTCGGCCTATGCGGCGCTGGCGGTCGCCAATCTGGCCCTGGCGCTGGCCAACACCGCCTCCGCGGGGGTTGGCCTGTTCAGTCCTCATCGACGGCTGTTCTGGAGCATCGCCGCCGGCCTGGCGATCGTGCTTCTCGCCGGACTGTACCTGCCGCTGGTCGCCGACCTCTTCCGCTTCAGCCGACCGGACTTTCCGCACCTGGCGCTGGCGGTCGGGATCGGCCTGCTGGCCGGAGGATGGAGCGGCGCATTCCGCTCCGTCCGGCGACGCCTGCGACACCAGAGCGCCTGATCAGGCGAGTCTCGCCGCCTGGAACCAGGACGACGAACGCCGCGCCGTCGGGATCTTGAAGCGACACTCGGGCGCGGATGTCCACGTCCATGGCGCGGCGTCCTTAAGGCTCAGAACGCGCCCTCGACCTGCAGGGAGGCGTCGGCGTTCTCGACCACGCTGAGGCTGACCGGCTGAAGACCGTGCGCGGTCTCGAGCGCCGCCAGCCAGCCGAAAACGGCGGCGCTGGGCGCGTTCGCGGCCCGGAATCCGAGCCGGCCGGACGGGTCCATTCCGGTGGTGAGCTGAAGCCCGGCCGCCTCCGCCGTCTGCCGCAGGACCGGCTCCAGACCCTGGGCGTCAGCCGCACGGGCCCGGCCGGGGGTCGTGGACGGAAGCCGGCCCAGGGCGGTCCGGACCTCGCTCAATTCCGTTTCGGCGCGCGCCCGGTCGCGGGCCGCCTCGCCGCGCCAGCCGTTCAACGGGCGGACCACGCCCAACCACACGACCACCGCCGCCAGAAGCAGCGCCATCACCGCCAGCATCTGCTGCTCCCGCCGCGTGCGGCCGTCCCAGGCCTGATGGAATTCGGCGAGCATCCGGTTCACGGGCGGGCTCCGATGCTGATGTCGCTGACCACCCGGCCGGCGTCGTCCAGGGTGGCGTTTTCGGTCACGGCCATGCCGGCGTCGGCCATCCGGCGGCTGATCGCCTCCATATCGGAGTAGGCGAGATGGCTCACCGTCGCCTTCACCCCGGCGTCGGGCGCGGCGAAGAGGGCGTCGAGCTCGGCCCCCTCGATGGCCTCGATGGCGGTGAACATGGCGGCGGCGGCGGCCGTCACCCCGCCCGGCGGCGCCGCCGCCGGGCGG
>NZ_JAVHLH010000231.1 GCF_031082345.1 Brevundimonas sp.
CGACGAGCGTGGTCAACTCCGCAGTGCGGACGGCAATTCTTCGGCAGAGGTCACAGGACGGTCGCACACGAAGCCACGACACACGTACGCCGTTTCGAGGCCGTCGACCGGTGGATCGCCTCGACGGACGGCGGCAAGCCGGCGGGTTATGCGCCGAGCTGGTTCGACCGCGACGACTACATCGCGACCGGGAATAATCGCGATCCCTTCGCCGGAGCCTTCCAGCCGCGGATCGGCTTCTCGTACGATGTCTTCGGGGACCGCTCGACGGTCATCTTCGGCGGCGCCGGGCGCTATTACGACCGGGTCCAGTTCAACTTCTCGTTCGACGAGATCGTCAAGCCGTTCGACTTCCGCCAGAACGTCTTCTTCTCGACCACCGGCGCCCCTCCCGGGGTGGCCAGCGGCAACGCCGGCGATCCGATCCTGTGGGACGAATCCTATCGCACGGTGGCGGGCCTGGACGCCCTGCTCGACACCATCCCCGCCAAGGGCGAGGCCTTCCTGCTGGCCAACGACTTCGAGCCGCCGCGGACCGACCAGTTCAACATCGGCGTCCGTCAGCGCCTCGGCGACTGGCAGACCGAGCTGACGCTCGCCTATGGCAAGACCGAGAACGAGTTCACCTGGCAGTATCTGACGCGCTGCCGCGAACCCAACCGCCCCAATGACGGCGACGGCTTCGGCGACAACGGCGGCTTCTGCGGACCGGGCGGAGCCAACCCCTACCGGGGCTACTTCGTCTCCGACCACAACAAGGAACGCGAGTTCACCGCCCTCTACCTGAAAGCCGACAAGCCCTACACGCGGGACTCCGGCTGGGGCTTCAACCTCGCCTACACCTGGTCGGAGTCGCTGCAGAACGGCGGCAACGACAATTTCTGCTTCGACTGCTTCTCGGTCGAGACGTCCCCGATGCGTTCGTCGGCCAATGACGAGACGCACCGGATCGTCGCCAACGGCATCGTCGACCTGCCGTGGGACTTCCAGCTGTCGGGCATCCTGACCCTGGGCTCCGGCTCGCCGTTCAACGTCTTCGACGGCACGGGTTCGCAGTTCTACTTCCGGCCCTACGGCGGGCGACCGGAGAAGTACGGCTTCATCCTGCCGAACGCCTTCGCCTACCGGAACCTGGACCTCCGCCTGACCAAGAATTTCGAGGTCTTCGGCGGTCAGGAGCTGTCGCTGTTCGTCGACGCCATCAACGTCTTCAACTTCGACAACTACTCCGGCTTCGACGGCGGAACGGGCTCGAGCGCGAACCCGAACCCGAACTTCGGCAAGCCGAGCTCGGTGCTGTTCCCGACCCGGACCTTCCAGGTCGGCATGCGCTACAGCTTCTAGGGCCTTCCCCGAGCCGGCGGCCGCCCCTCGCAACCCGGCGGGGGACGGCCCGTTTTTTTGACTAGTCGGAAGGCGAGTATGAGAGTGGCCGGCATGGATCGTCGTCATTTCCTGATGGGTTCCACGGTCGCGAGCGTCGGCGCCCTTGGACTGGCCGGCTGCGCCGGGGCACCGGGCGCGCCGTGGATCGGCGGCGGGGCGCTGGATGGCGAGGTCGAGGAACTGCAGGCGCGGACGTTCCGCTGGTTCGTCGACGTCACCAACCGCGCCAACGGGCTGACGCCCGACCGGTGGCCGCGCAAGACCTTCGCCTCGATCGCCGCCGTCGGCTTCGCCCTGACCTGCTGGCCGATCGGGGTCGAGCGGGGCTGGATGACCCGCGAGGAGGCGCGCGAGCGCACCCTGATCACGGCCCGCTTCTTCCATGACGCGCCGCAGGGCCCGGAGCCGACCGGGGTGACCGGCCACAAGGGCTTCTTCTACCACTTCCTCGACATGGAGACCGGCCACCGCTACCGCGACACCGAGCTGTCGACGGTGGACACGACCCTGCTGCTGGGCGGCCTGCTGTTCGCCGCGCAGTGGTTCGACGGCGACCATCCGGACGAGGTTGAGATCCGGCGGCTGGCCCAGGCGATCTACGAGCGGGTCGAGTGGGACTGGGCGGTGGTGCGGCCGAACCGCATCTCGATGGGCTGGCGTCCCGAGCGCGGCTTCATCGCCGCCGACTGGAACAAGTACAACGAAGGCATGCTGGTCCTGCTGCTGGCCATCGGCAGCCCGACGCATTCGGTCCCGGCGGCCGTCTGGGACGAATGGTGCAGCGTCTACGACCAGAGCTGGACGGACGAATGGGGCCCGGCGCACCTGCATTTCGGGCCGCTGTTCGGCCACCAGTACAGCCACATGTACGTCGACTTCCGCGGCATCCACGACCCGTTCATGCGCTCGAAACAGGCGGAGATTCCGGGCTTCGACTATTTCCGGAACAGCGTCCGGGCGGTGCAGGCGCAGCGCAAATACGCCATCGACAATCCGATGGGCTGGGCCGGCTATTCGGCCGATGTCTGGGGCCTGACCGCCTGCGACGGGCCGGGCGATTTCAAGCAGGTCATCGACGGGCGTGAGCGGCAGTTCTTCAGCTATTCCGCGCGCGGGCCGGGCGACCGGGACGACGGCACCCTCGCCCCGACCGCGGCGCTCGGCTCGATGCCGTTCGCCCCGGCCGAGGTGACCGCCTGCCTGAAGGCGATGAAGGCCCGTTACGGGGCGGGAATCTATACCCAGTACGGCTTCCTCGATGCGTTCAATCCGACGCTGGCGGCCACCGACCGCACCCTTCAGCACGGGCGGATCGTGCCCGGGGTCGGCTGGGTCGACGGCGACTATCTGGGCATAGACCAGGGCCCGATCGTCATCCAGATCGAGAACCATCGCTCCGACGCGGTCTGGAAGCGGATGCGCCGCGAGCCGAACCTCGTCCGCGGCCTCAAGGTCGCCGGATTCACGGGCGGCTGGCTGGCTGACGCATGACGCCTCCGCGGCCGGATCGGCGCGCGGCGCTCGGCCTTCTGGCCGGGGCCGCGGCGACGGGTCTGGCCGGTTGCGGGCGGCGGGAGGACGGGACTGCCCGCCTGACCTTCTGGGCCATGGGCAATGAGGCGACGAACGTCCCCCGGATGCTGCCGGAGTTCGAGCGGCTCAATCCGGGGATCAAGGTCCACGTCCAGGCCCTGCCGTGGACGGCCGCGCACCAGAAACTGCTGACCGCCTATGCCGGGGACTCGCTGCCGGACCTGAGCCAGGTGGGCAACACCTGGGTGTCGGAGATGGCGGCCATCGGCGCGATTTCGGCCCTGCCGGCCTTCGCCTCCGACCTGCTGACCGACCAGTTCCCGGCGGTGCTGGAGACCAACCGCATCGACGGCCGGGTGGTGGGCATCCCCTGGTACGTCGACACCCGGCTGATCTTCTACCGGTCTGACCTGCTGGCGCAGGCGGGGTTCGAGGCCGTGCCGCCGACCTGGGCCGGCTGGAAACAGGCCATGCACGCGGTCAGGCGAGTCGCGGGGGACGGCAACTACGCCGTGCTGCTGCCGCTCAACGAGTTCGAACAGCTGCTGACCTTCGGCCTGCAGGGGGACGAACCGCTGCTGAGGGACGAGGACACGCGCGGCAATTTCTCCAGCCCGTCGTTCGTGGCGGCGCTGGCCTTCTACAAGAGCCTGTTCGACGAGGGCCTGGCCCCGGTGGCCTCGGCGGCGCAGATCTCCAACGTCTGGACCGAGTTCGCCCGCGGCTGGTTCAGCTTCTACTTCTCCGGACCGTGGACCATCGGCGACTTCCGCAACCGGCTCGGTCCGGGGACGCAGTGGATGACCTCGGGCGTGCCGGGGCCTGACGGGCCGGGGGCCTCGGCGCCCGGCGGATCGTCGCTGGTGGTCTATCGCTCGTCGCCGCGTCAGGAGGCGGCGTGGAAGCTGGTGCGCTACCTGTCCGACCCGGCGGTGCAGGCGCGCTTCAACGTCATCACCGGCAACCTGCCGGCGCGGCAGAGCGCCTGGGCCGCGCCGGCGGTGGCCAATGATCCCTATATCGCCGCCTTCAAGGGCCAGCTGTCGCGCGCCGAGGCGGTGCCCAAGGTGCCGGAGTGGGAGCGGATCGTCACCGAGATGCAGATCGTCGCCGAGCGGATGGTGCGCGGCGAATACACGCCCGAGGCCGCCGGCGCCGAGATCGACCGCCGCGCCGACCGGCTGCTGGAGAAGCGCCGCTGGATGATGGAGCGGGGCCGGGCATGACCGACATCCGCCTGAACATGGCCAAGGCCGAGGCGGAAGCCGCCGTCCGTCCGCGCCGGCGTCCGGGCGGCGTCCGCTCGCGCGAGCGCGCCGCCTGGGGCTTCGTGGCGCCGGCGCTGATCGCCATCGCGGTGTTCTTCGCCATCCCGGTGTTCGCGGCCCTGCTGCTGAGCCTGACCGATTTCGACATCTACGCCCTGGCCGACCTGAACAACGTCCGCTTCATCGGGCTGCAGAACTACGAGCGACTATTCGCCAATCCGCTGTTCTGGGGGGCGATGAGGAACACCGGCCTGTTCGCGGTTCTGGGCGTGCCGCTGTCGATCGCCGTCTCGCTGGCGGCGGCGGTCATTCTCAATGCGCGGGTGGTGAAATGGCGGCCG
>NZ_JAVHLH010000232.1 GCF_031082345.1 Brevundimonas sp.
TCAGCGGATTACGACGGCCGCGTGACAGTTCTGTTACGTCGGCCGCCCGGCCGTCACCTGCCCGTCACGCGCTCCGGCCCCGCCCCTGGGGGCCGCCACCGGGAAATAGGCGGTGAATTTCGCGCCTTTTCCGGGGGCGCTCTCGACCGTCAGTCCGCCCCGGTGACGGTTGACGATGTGTTTGACGATCGCCAGCCCCAGTCCGGTGCCGGCGCGCTCGCCGCTCTTCTGGCCCTCGACCCGGTAGAATCGCTCGGTCAGCCGCGGCAGATGCTCCCGGGCCATGCCGGGGCCGTGGTCGCGGACGGTGACGGCGGCGTAGCGCAGGCCCGGTTTGCGGTCCGGCGTCACCAGCGGCAGCCGCGTCGCCCCGTGGCCCCGGTTGCCGCCCGACCACGGCGCCGAGGCCTGCTCCAGGGTGACGTCCGGCTGGATCACGACCTCGACCACATCCCCGGCGGCGGAGTATTTGATCGCATTGTCGATGAGGTTCTGGACCACCTGCACGATCTCGTCGCGGTCGCCGTGGACCGGGGCGCTGACCGCCGGGTCCTGCAGGACTACCCGCACCTCGCGCTCGGCCGACAGCACGCTGAGGGCGTCGATCACGTCCGACGTCGTCCGCGCCAGGTCGACCCGCCCCGACGGCGGGACGTGCTCGTTCAACTCGATCCGGCTCAGCGACAGAAGGTCGGCGACCAGCCGGCCCATCCGCTCCGCCTGCGCCGCCATGATGTCGAGAAACTTGTCCCGCGCCTTGGGATCGTCGCGCGCGTGGCCCTTGAGCGTCTCGATGAAGCCCGACAGCGAGGCCAGCGGCGTCCTCAGCTCGTGGCTGGCGTTGGCCAGGAAGTCGACCCGCATCAGCTCCATGCGTCGGACATCGGTCTCGTCGCGCAGCACGACCAGCGCCAGCGAGCGCCCGTCAGCCGGCGCCAGGGGCCGGGTCAGCGCCCGCCAGTGCCGCGTCTGCGCCCCCACGCCGGCGTAGTCGGTGGTCCGCGCCACCCCGCCGAACAGCGCCTCGTCGACCGCCTCCAGCACCGCCGGCTCGCGCAGGGCCGAGACCAGCAGCGCCCCCTCGCGGCTGATTCTCAGCAAGTCCCGGGCGGCCGCATTGGCCAGCACCACCCGGCGGTCGGCGATGTCGTCAGCCTCGCCGCCCGACACCACCAGCACCGGATCGGCCAGCGCCTCGAACAGGCTCTCCAGCAGGGCCGGCTCCGCCGCCGGCCGGGACGGCGCCGTCAGGGTGGCCCCCGCGTCCGCCCGGGCCGGTCCGCCCGAACCCCGGTTCACCGCCCAGGTCGCCACCGCCACCAGGGCCGCGCCGGCCAGCAGCGGCCACGCCAGCTCGGGCTGGAGCACGGCCAGCCCCAGCAGCACGACGATGGCGATCCCGGCGCTGGCTCCGGTCGTCCACAGACGGGACGCGGCCTGCGAGGCGACGGGCGATGACGAACTATCGTGGGGCATTCGGGGTTCCGGTCGGCGACGCCGACTCCTATGCCGCGTACATGACATGGAATTCATGACAAAGGCACGGATGCGACTCGCCCGGCTGTTGTCAAACACCCTTTACAGACCTACCAATGTCTCCAGCAACGGAAGTTCGGTGGAGGGCATATGACGGCGGCATTGACGCTCGACGGGGTCAGCAAACGTTACGGCGGCTTCCAGGCCGTGTCCGACCTCAGCTTCGAGGTGGAGAAGGGCTCCATCTGCGGCTTCCTCGGGCCCAACGGCGCGGGCAAGACCTCGACCATCCGCATGATTCTGGGCCTGCAGCCGGCGACGTCGGGCCGGATCACCATCCTCGGCGCCGACGACGGCCGCAAGGTGCGCGACCGCATCGGCTTCCTGCCGGAGGAGCGCGGCCTCTACAAGAAGATGACCCCGGTCGACGCCATCGCCTTCTTCGGCGCCCTGAAGGGGCTGCCGACCGGCGAGGGCCGCAAGCGCGCCCGCGAGATGCTGGACGCCCAGGGGCTGGGCGACGCCAAGCGCAAGAAGATGAAGGAGCTGTCCAAGGGCATGTCCCAGAAGGTGCAGCTGATCGCCTCGATCGTGCACCGGCCCGAATTCGTGATCCTCGACGAGCCGTTCTCCGGGCTCGACCCGGTCAACCAGCAGGGGCTGGAGGCGATGATCCGCGGCCTCGCCGCCGACGGCGCCACCGTGCTGTTCTCGACCCATGTGATGCAGCACGCCGAGCGGCTGTGCGACAAGGTGGTGCTGCTGGCCCGCGGCAGGAAGGCCTTCGAGGGCACGGTCGCCGAGGCGCGCGCCACCTCGCCGCGCTTCCTCGAACTGGAGGGCGCCATCGCGCCGGAACAGGCGTCGGGTCTGCCGGGCGTGAGCGGCGTCAAGGTCGTGTCCGACATCGACGGCGTTCGCGTGCTGAGAGCCGCGCTCGTGCCGGGCGGACAGGGCCAGGATGCGCTGAAGGCCGCCTTCCTCGGCGGGCTGGACGTGCGCCGCTTCGAACTGCGCGAGCCGGGCCTGCACGACGCCTTCATCGGCCTGACCGGCGACAACCCCGATCAGGACCAGTCCGTCAAAGCCGCGGAGGCCGCCCGATGAACCGCACCCTGCTGATCGCCCGCCGCGAGTTCGCCGCCTACGCCAAGACTGTCGGCTTCTGGCTGTCGCTGCTGGCCTTTCCGCTGTTCGCCGTGCTCGGCGGCGCCATCCCCATCCTGATGAAGTCCAGCGAGCCGGTGCGCGAAGTCGTCGTGCTCGAGGAGAGTCCGCAGGCGACCGGCCTCGCGGCCGCCGTCCAGACCGCCCTCAACGAGGAGAAGTCGCGCCGCGACCAGATCGGGCGCGAAGCCCAGGCCAAGGCCGGGAAGGCCGGCGGCCAGACCGGCGCGGCCGCCGCCAGCAGCGCGATCAGCCAGCTCGCGGGCCTGCGTATGACCATTGTCGCGCCGCCGACCGATCTCGAGGCCGCCGCGCCGGGCGGGGCGCGCGAGGAGCTCGCCCGCCGCTATCTGGGCGACGACATCCCCGAGGAGCAGCAGCTCGATTCCGTGGTCCTGCTGGACCGCGTCGACGGCAAGCCGACCGCGCGCGTCTGGACCCGCCGGGCGACCGACGACACGGTCGAGGACTTCGTCCGCGACGCCCTCAAGGACGCCAATCGCCGCGAAGTGTTCGAGGCGGTCGGGATCGACGCCGCGGTGGTGGAGGAGACCGGCCGGTTCCGTCCGGACGTGGTGGCGCTGTCGCCGAGGTCCGCCAGCGGCGGCGAGGTGTCGTTCCGGGACCAGTTGCCGGGCATCATCGGCCTGGCCTCGGGCTTCCTGTTGTGGTCACTGATCATAACCGGCGCCTCGATCCTGCTGAACAGCGTGATGGAGGAGAAGTCGAACAAGATCCTCGAGGTGCTGCTGTCGTCGGCCTCCGCCACGGAGATACTGACCGGCAAGGTGCTCGGCGTGGCCCTGCTGACGGTGACCGTGCTGCTCGCCTGGGGCGGCATCGGCGCGATCGGCCTGATCACCGGCCTGCCCGAATATGCGGGGATGGTCGGCGAGGTGCTGCTCGAGGGCGGTCTGCTCGGCTATTTCGCGGTCTACGCCGTCGGCGGCTATCTGATGTACGCGGTGCTGTTCGCGGCCATCGGCGCCTTCTGCGAGACGCCGCGCGACGCCCAGACCCTGATGGGGCCGATCATGATGATCCTGGTGGTGCCGTTGCTGGTCATGCAGATGGCGATCCGCACCCCGGACGCGCCGATCGTGCAGATCATGTCGTGGATCCCCTTCTTCACCCCGTTCCTGATGAGCGCCCGCGCGCCGTCGGAGCCGCCGATGATCGAGATCGTCGGCACCATGGCCGGCATGTTCGCCTTCGCCCTGCTGATGGTCTGGATCGCCGGCCGGGCCTTCCGCGCCGGCGCGCTGTCGGACGTGAAGCTGAGCTGGAAAGCGTTCGCCGGGGCGATCGGGCGGGGGCGGTAGATCCCGGTAGGGAGGGTGTCAGGCGAGGGGGCAATGGAGACGGGACGAGCGGCGGCCACGAAACTTGGGCAGGGCTCGGTCCTCGCCATTCCCCTGGACGAGGAGCACTGGGCGCTGTCCCAGATACTCGTTCCGGGAGCGACCTTCTGGCTCGGAGCAGCGCCGATGGTCTTCAAGGGTCTGCCGCGGGTGGGGGAGATTCAGGGCCTCCCGCTCTCGGTTCTTTCCTGGACCAACGACGCCGAGGTCTATCGCGGCAACTGGGTGTCCCTCGGAGCGTGGCCGCTGCAGGGGCCTCCCTCGCCGGCCGTCGAATACAAGGTCGGTTTCGCCGGGAAGATGTGGGTCGAGTCATTCACCGGCGAACGCCTGCGCGAGCTCGATCCGGACAGGGATGCTGACCTGACTTTCCGCAAGTCCAGATCGCCCCTGCTGGTCCAGGACATGGTTCGGGACGCCTGCGGGTTCCGCTCGCCGGCGTAGCCTGCGTCCGCATCCCCGACATAGAAAAAGGCCGCTCCGGTTTCCCGGGGCGGCCTTTTGATCTTCGGTTC
>NZ_JAVHLH010000233.1 GCF_031082345.1 Brevundimonas sp.
TGACCAAGTTCATCCTGCATCTGGAAGCCCAGCTGGCGGACCGCAACATCACCATCGAGCTGACCGACGAGGCCAACGACTGGCTGGCCAAGAACGGCTTCGACGAACTGTATGGCGCGCGGCCTCTGGCCCGGGTCATCCAGGAGCACATCAAGAAGCCGCTGGCCGACGACATCCTGTTCGGGCGTCTGACCCGCGGCGGGCATGTGAAGGTCGAGCTGAAGGACGGCAAGATCGTCTTCGACGTCACCCCCTCCAGCGCGGCCCAGGTCAAGGCGTCGCGGCGGGCGGACCAGGTCGTCGACTAGCGGCCCCTTCGCCGCGAGGACGCAAAAAGGCCCGGGCGGCGACGCCCGGGCCTTTCTCTTGCGGGTCGGGGCGTGGTCTAGCGGCGGCGGCCGATGCCGCTGAGCAGGACGGCCAGGCCGGCGACGATGCCGGTGGTCAGCAGCGGCTTGCGGCGGGCGAAGTCGAGACCCTGACGGGCCTTGCCCTGATACTGGGTCGGGGCCTTGTCGACCAGGCCGTCGAGGCCGTCGATGACCCGGCCATAGGCGTCGAGGGCCTTGCCCTTGACCTCGTTCAGCTTGCCCTCGACCTGCAGCTTGCTGTCGCCGGTGAGGCGGCCGAGGCCGTTCCGGGCCTTGCCCTCGAGCTCGGTGGCGGCGCCTTCGATACGTTGGTCGGTCATGCGGAAATCCTTCGACAGGGGTGGGGGAGGGTTGCCGGATTAGCGCATGGCGGTGACGGGAGTTCCGGGCCTGCGACAGGCGGGCGCGGATAGTTTTGCCCGGGTAATATTGACGGTCGAGTTTTACCCGGGTAAAAATTGGATAAGACCGATCAGACCGTCCGCCTGGAGTTCTCTTCCATGTCCATTCCGTCCGACCTGCCCGTGGTCGCCTTCGTCGGCGCCGACCGGATCGCCGCTCCCGGGCCGTTGCACCGGGCGCTGCCCGCGATCCACGCCGCCGCCGCGGCGGGGAAGGGGCCGCTGGTGTTCGACCTGGCCGACGGCCGGGCGGTGGACCTGGACCTGCGCGGCGACGTGGAGGCGGCGCTGGCCCGGCTGGGGCCGGGGGAGGCGGCGGTTGAGAAGCGCGCGCGGGGGCGGCCCAGGCTGGGGGTCACGGCGAAGGAGGTGACCCTGCTGCCGCGCCACTGGGACTGGCTGGCGGCGCAACCGGGCGGGGTCTCGGTGGCGCTGAGGAAGCTGGTCGAGGCCCAGATGAAGGCGGGCGAGGGGCCGGACCGGGCGCGGCGGGCGAAGGAGGCGGCCTACCGCTTCATGACGGCCATGGCGGGAGACCTGCCGAACTATGAGGAGGCGACGCGGAGGCTGTTCGCGGGGGACTGGACCGCGTTCGACGCGGCGGTGGCGGGCTGGCCGGAGGGGGTCAGGGACGTGGCGCGGGAGATGGCCAGGGGGGCGTGGCGGAATGGGGAGCTAGCGGCTTAGGAGCATAAGTCGCCTGCGATTTGCTCGAAGCCGTCAAAGAATATCAGTAGAAAATACGAGCCTGTGGCCGGGTCAGTCTGTTGAAGAAAGGTCCCCGGAGGTGGGACGTTTGCAGGCGCGATACGCAATCGCCTTGCGGCAACTGATCTGTACCTTCGCATCGACTCCCGAGAGTCGTGGGCGATATGATTCCGGATTATGCGCGCATCATCAAAGATGGTTCGATGGGCGACGATGACATCTTTTATCGGGGCGCCATCTCGCAAATATAGCTCAGCGCGCGAAATGACTTTGTCAGGCGAATTCCATTCTAGGAAGGCCATTGCCGATTGCATCAAATCAAGGGCGTGTTCAGAGGACTTGGGGGCAATAAAGGGCCGAGCCCGCTGGCCTGACGGGGATTTTTTACCCTTTGCGTAGAGAACGAAAATCTCTTCCAGAAAACGCTCAAACCGTCGGAAACCAATCGAGAAGAGCCCCTCCGAGAGAAGTGAGAACTGAGCATCAGAGAATCGGCTTGTCCGCGTCGCTGCCATCGTGAGCCTGAAGCGGGATTGGTTCTCCCGATCCACGGCGCGCAGCCGACGAAGTTCCTTCAGAAAGGCCTGATGCGCTGTGTCAATTCTCGTATGCACGCCTAGACGTCATCGGCCAGCTGGCGAGCAACAAACTTGGCTCGATACTCTCTGGCTTGTGTGTCGGTCGTGCCGCGCCGCGAGAACTGGATGAACTGTGCGAAGTCCGCTGGTATGCCTTCGGTGCTCGGCAGCATGGCCGAATAGGCGTCGTATTCAGCACTCAGGTTATCAAGCTGAATTCGCCGTTGGGCCACGTTGGCAGCCGTGAAGGAGGGACGTGGTACGTCCTCCATCTTCTTGAGTCCAAACAGCCCGTGCGAGACCACGTTGAACAGCGTGTAGAAAAGGTGGATTCGGGACCAGTTAGTGTTGGCCAGTTCCTTAGCGGGATAGATCTCTTCAATCGCGCCCATTGCGGCGTCGAACCGGAGCTCAAACGTATCGGCATCAGCAAATTCATCGTCGAATCGCCGATAGTATCCCTCGATCGATTTGTTGGTTTGGGGGCCATCTATCAGCGAGGCTAAAATGTCTGAGGTAAGCTCAGCCTCCGCCATACGAGTTACTGACGCACGAGTCACGATTCCTGAGTCAAGAAGATAATCAAGATATCGGTAGCCAAGCGTATAGGCGAGTTGTTTAAAGAAGCCAACGTACTGAGAGTTCAGCAGTTCTTGTCCATTTAGCCTCATCGTGTATGTGTTTAAACGGGCAAAGATATCAAGTATGTCACGGTATGGCATATCATAAAGCAGGTCAACGCCGACCTCGTACTTCATGAAGTCGTCCTGCGTTTGATCGGGGAGCGAGTCGAAAATCTTGCCAGCGAAATCCTTATTGTGGGCTCTGGATATCTTGAACTGGTTATCAACAAAATCGAGAATTGCACGAAGTCGCTGCTGGCCGTCGACAACAACTCTAATGTTTCGTCGATCCTTAATGTCTTGTGTGAGGAGGAGCTTCGGAATTGGCTTTCCGCGTATAATGGTGTCAACCAGATACGACTTCGCCTTAGCGCTCCATACGCTCCGCCTCTGAAAATCAGGGGATAGCTCCAACTGCCCCCTCTGATTCCACTCCACTAGGTCGGATATGCTGTAGACGCGTGTATCGAAATCTTTCACGTACCTCTCCTACCCCACCTTCACCCGCGTCGCCGCCTCCGGGAGATCCTCTCCGAACGCCCGCTGGTAGAACTCCGCGATGGTCGGCCGCTCCAGCTCGTCGCATTTGTTCAGGAACGTCAGCCGGAAGGCCAGGCCCACATCCCCGGCGAAGATGATCGCGTTCTGGGCCCAGGTGATGACCGTGCGCGGGCTCATCACCGTAGAGATGTCGCCGTTCATGAAGGCGTTGCGGGTCATGTCGGCGACGCGGACCATGGCGGCGATCTTGCGCTTGCCCTCGGCGTCGGACCACTCGGGCACCTTGGCGGCGACGATCTCGGCCTCGACGTCGTGGTCGAGGTAGTTGAGCGTGGTGACGATGTTCCAGCGGTCCATCTGGCCCTGATTGATCTGCTGGGTGCCGTGATACAGGCCCGAGGTGTCGCCGAGGCCGATGGTGTTGGTGGTGGCGAACAGGCGGAAGAATTTGTTCGGCCGGATGACGCGGTTCTGGTCGAGCAGGGTCAGGCGGCCTTGCGCCTCGAGCACGCGCTGGATGACGAACATCACGTCCGGGCGGCCGGCGTCGTATTCGTCGAAGACGAGGGCGATGGGGCGCTGGATGGCCCAGGGCAGCATGCCCTCGCGGAATTCGGTGACCTGTTTGCCGTCCTTGAGGACGATGGCGTCCTTGCCGACCAGATCGATGCGGCTGACGTGGGCGTCGAGGTTGACGCGGACCATGGGCCAGTTGAGGCGGGCGGCGACCTGTTCGATGTGGGTCGACTTGCCGGTGCCGTGATAGCCCTGGACCATGACGCGGCGGTCGAAGGCGAAGCCGGCGCAGATGGCCAGGGTCGTCTGGGGGTCGAAGCGGTAGGCCTCGTCGATCTCGGGCACATGGCTGTCGCGCTCGGTGAAGAGCGGCACGGTCATGTCCGAGTCGATGCCGAAAACCTCGCGCACGGTGGCGTGGCGGTGCGGTTCCAGCGTCAGCAGCGGATCGGGGGAGGCGTCGAGCAGGGAGGTCATCCGCATCCCTTAGAATTCCAGCGCGGCGGGGTCCAGCGGGGGCTTGCGCGGCGGTTGGTGAATGCTGGGCCCGGCCGGCTCAAACGCCGTCATTCCGGGGCGCTCGCAGAGCGAACCCGGAACCCAGGACCGCAGATGAACACCTGGGTTCCGGGTTCCGCTTCGCGGCCCCGGAATGACGGCTCGTGCGAAGCGACGGCTGATCCTTTACAGGGGCGATGCATTGAGAGTAATAACTGACCGGTCAGTTAGCAGTGAGCCCGATGTTGCCCCCAGGCGAGCCCAAATTCCGTCGGCGCCCCGAGGCGCGGCCGGCCGAGATCCTCGCCGCCGCGTTGG
>NZ_JAVHLH010000234.1 GCF_031082345.1 Brevundimonas sp.
CGCGGCCCTGTGCGGCTGCACCGCGCCGGAGCGGGGCGTCGAGGACGAGGCCGACGGCGCGTTTCACCGGAAGGCCCGCTCATAGGCGTCCAGGCGGGCGGCGCGGGCGGCCTCGGCCCGTTCGCGGGCGCGCTGTTCCTCCAGCCGGGCCTCGGCGTCCCGCGTCAGGGCCAGGCCTTGCAGCCGGACCTGTTCGTTCTGGATCAAGGCCTGTTCGGCGGCCAGCCGCGCCTCCAGGTCCATCACCGCACGGGCGTTGGGGGCGGTGTCCAGGGCGCGCCTGAGCGTTTCCAGACCTTCCAGCCTCTGGTCGGCGGCCTCGCCGATCGCCTCGCCGACGGCGAGGTCGCGGGCGCCGCGCGCTCCGGCCCGTTCGAGGCTGTCGCGATACCAGGCCTCGGCGGCCGGCAAATCGCCGGACGGCGCCGTATAGAGCCGGTGTTCGGCGCGGATCGCGTCGGCGCGTTCGGCCAGCCGTCCCAGGGCCGACAGGTCGCCGTCGGCGGCGGCGCGCAGGGCCGCCAGGTCTGGCAGGGGATTGCGGACCTCGGGCAGGCCGAGCGCGCCGGCCAGCGCATTGACGTCGGAGAGGTCGTTGAGGCTGTCGAACAGCTGACGGCCCTGTTCGACCTGGGCCTGAAGGGCTTGGAGCTGCTGCAGGGCCGTGCGGGCCTCCTCGACCATCTTGGCGTAGGACGTGGGATCGTGAACGATCTGCTGGGCCCGGGCCCCCGGCGCGGCGGCGAGGACGAGGACCAGGGCGGCGGCCGGGGCCGCGAGCAGGGAGCGGGTTTTCACAGGAGTCTCCTCTGGGCGTGGAAGGGATCGCGCCATTGCGCGTAGGCGTCGCCGGTCTCGCCGCGCAGGCGGTCGAGCAGGGCGACGGTCTCGGTGCGGCCCGACAGGATGGCGAGGGCGTCGTCCAGCCCGGCCAGGTCCAGTTCGACGACCACGCTGTCGTGGCCCTGTTTGACGAGAAAGCGGCCCGATCCGGGCACGAGAACCTCGCGCACTTGCCGGAACTCCTCCCCGGTCAGGCCGAAGCCCTCGACATAGTCGCGCGCCTGGCCGTGCGGATTGGGCAGAAAGATCTTGGTCGCGCACTGTTCGAGGATGGCGTGGGCGATCGGCGAGCGCAGGGCGTCGGCCGGGGACTGGGTCCCGAACACCATGAAGGCGTTCTGCTTGCGCCAGGTCTTGAGCCCGTCCTGGGCCAGGTCGGTGAAGGCCGGGTCGCCCAGCACCTTCCAGAACTCGTCGATGTCCAGAACCAGCCGGCGCCCGTCGACGCGTTCGGCGATGCGGTGAAACAGATAGAGGATGGCCGGGGTGCGGACCTCGTCGTGATCCAGCAACTGGGTGATGTCGAAGCCCGCGAAGCGCGCGTCCAGGGTCAGGGCGTCCTCGTCATTGTCGAGCACCCAGCCCAGAGGTCCGCCGCGCTGCCAGCGTTCGAGCCGGGCCCCGACGCCGCCGGCGTCGCCCTGGCCGAGCAGGCTGCGCAGGGCGGCGATCGAGCGGCGTTCGCGCGGCAGGGCCTCCAGCGCCGCAACGCCCTGGTCTATCGCGCGCGCCTCGGCCACGCCGAGGGTCTCGTCCGGCCGCGCGACGAGGGCGCGCACCAGCCGTACCAGAAAGGCGCGATTGGCGGGCGACGGAGCCAGGGCCTTGAAGGGGGCGAAGCCGGTCGGATCGCCGTTGCGCAGCGCCAGATAGGTCCCGCCGCAGGCGCGCACGAACAGTTCGGCGCCGCGGTCCTTGTCGATGAACAGCTGCCGGGCGTCGAACCGTTCGAGCTGGGCCAGCATGAAGTTCTGCACCACGGTCTTGCCGGAGCCGGACGGGCCGCAGATGAAGGTGTGGCCGAGATCGCCGACGTGGAAGTTGAAGTGGAAGGGCGAGCCGGCGGTGGTGCGCAGGGTCGCCACCGCCTCGCCCCAGTGGTTGCCGCGCGCCTTGCCGACCGGATGGGCGTGGAAGGGCGCAAGCGCCGCGAAATTGCGCGAGGTGATGGCCGCGGGCCGGGTTCGGCGCGCGAAATTGCCGGGGAACTGGGCCCAGAAGGCCGCCTCCAGACCGAGGTCCTCGCGCGCCACGACCAGGCCGGAGTCCGCCAGGACGGCCCGGGCGCGCGACAGATGATCGGCCAGGGCCGACGGGGTGTCGCCGTGCACCAGCACCGAGGCGTGGTGTTCGCCCATGACGAACCGGTTGCTGACCAGGTCGTCGAGCGCCTCCGACAGGCCGACGATCTGGGAGGCGGCGCGGTCGCGCGCCGAGACCATCTGGTTCTGTTTGCGCTCCATCACGGCGCGGGAGGAGGCCTTGGACAGGAAGGCGAAGGACTGGCTGGCGACGAAGTCGAACCGGGCGCTGAGCAGGGCGTCCCACAGGCCAGGGCGGGTCGTCGCCGGATATTCCTTGATGGCCAGGACGCCGGCGTAACGGGCGTCCGACACGTCGCGCAGTTCCAGAGTCTCACGGCCGAAGATGGCGCGGACGGTGTAGATCGCCGACCCGAGATGGCCGTGGACGAGGGGGACGGCGGAGCGGCGGCCGCTCAACACCAGCCGCATCACCTCCAGCGGTTCGGAGAACCACAGGCCCGACCGTTCGGACAGGCCCAGCCGCCGCGGGGCGTAACGGCCGAGGTACTGGACCAGATCGCGCCCGGCCTCCTCGAGACGGCGGATGTGGTCGTGCAGCGCCTCGGTCCCGTCCCGGCGGGCCGATTTCAGCCGCTTCAGCAGGGCGGCGGCCCGGTCCCCGGCGTCCCGGCCCGGATGCAGGACGAGGGTGACGAACAGTTCGTTGACCCGCAGCGGCCGCTCGGCGATCCGCGCGTCATAGGCCGCGCCCAGTTCGGCGGCGAAGGTCGAGCGATAGCCGCTGGATGGCAGGGGCGCGGCCTCGCGCCGGACCACATGGTGCCAGACCGCGAGACGTTCATCGGCGAGGTTGCGCCAGGCCTGGTTGAGCTTGACGTGCCAGTCGTTGAGATCGCGGGCGTCGGCGGTCTCGAAGCTGGCCCCGTCGATCTGGAACACCATCATCAGGGCGCCGCTGTCGAGCGCGACGACGTGGTCGCTGACGTGGCGGGCATAGGGCAGGTTCGGGCGCACCTCGCCCTCGCGCCGCAGCCGCGTGACGGAGACACCGCCCTCAGCCACGGGTCAGCTCCACCGGACGATAGCGCCTCGCCAGGGGGAGGGGCGAGGCCGAGCTGCCGCCCCACAGGGCGCCGTTGCGCGCGCGGCCCTTCGTGTCGACATGGACGAGCAGCAGCCGGAAGGCGTTGTGGTCGGCCCGGCAGATGGCGCGGAACACCAGGTGCACGGCGGGGGCGACCAGCAGATAGAGCAGGCTGCCGCCGACCAGGAAGACGATGCCCGAGACGATGAGGTTGACGCCCATCGCCTCCATCGGCACCCCCATGACCATGGCCGGACGGGTGCAGGCCAGAAAAAGCGGATCCTCGATCAGCTTCTCCTCAATCAGGCGGGCCTCAGCCATGTGGCCCTCCCGGCGCGAGGCGGGCGGCGACGAAGCCGAGCAACAGTCCGGTCAGCAGGCCGGCGACGATGCGGGCGAAGCGGCCGGGGGAGATCAGCCGCAGGCCCAGCATCAGTCCGGGTCCGAGGACGGCCGCGCCGGCGGTGACCAGCCAGGGGACGAACGGCTCCATCAGGCGCCGCCCGTGATCAGGTTGACGATCTCGGCGGCGCCGAAGACGACGACGATGCCCAGCACCACGATGGCCGCCCGGCGCAGGTCGAACAGGCCGAACATCCACAGGATGCCGACGACGACCACGGCGAGCACCGCCAGCAGGCGCGCGGTGTTGCCCGTCAGCATGTCGACGACGTTCTGCAGCAGGCCCTCGACATTGGCCGAGGCGAAGGCCGGCTGGACCAAGATCAGGGTGGCGGCGGCGGCGATGGCGCCGGTGGCGCAGACGCGGCGCGCGCGGGCGGGGCGAGGGGTCATCTCGGGTCTCTCCAGCTGGGTTCGGATGGCGCGAAGGCGAGGGTCGCGCTGAAGCGGGCGCGACCGAACACGTCCCAGGCCGGCGTCTCCGGCGTCCGGGAGGAGGCGCTGGGCGTCGCAGGCAGAACGACGACCGGCGCTTCGGCGGCGGCGGTGTCCGAGGCGGGTGCGGGCGGGGCCAGCGACAGGGCGACGGCGGCGCGCTCGACGCGCGCGACATAGCCATTGCGGACGCCACGCTCGGGATGTCCGGTGTTGTAGCGCGACAGGGCGACCCGCAGCGCCGCCTGGCGGTCGCCGTCCCGAGCGGGCCGGTAGCCGGCGCGCAGCACGACGCCGGCGGCGGACAGGTTGCGGCAGGGATCGAACGCCGCCTCGACCGACAGGCCGAGCCACGCCAGGTTGGCGCTGTTGATCTGGGCCAGGCCGAGGTCGAGGTTGGCGCCCCGCGCCAGCAGCCCGCGGGCGATCCGGGCGGCGTCG
>NZ_JAVHLH010000235.1:0-2560 GCF_031082345.1 Brevundimonas sp.
GTCCATCCGGCTCCGGCCCCGGCGCCGGCGGCCGGAACGCCCGCCGCGCCGGCTGACCCCATGGCGCCCCGCCGCGACGCCCTGATTTTCCGGATGCAACAGCCGGCCCCTCAACCCTCGCCTGAGGCGACGCCGGCTCCGCCGCCGCCCGGAGACGCCGCCGCGGCCCGGGTCGACGTCCCGGTCGAGCCGCGCCGCATCGTCGAGGTGACCAACTCCGGCGAACGGCCGCCCCAGCACGGGGCCCGCTACTACTCCGTCCACCGCCAGAACGGCCGCGAGCCCGACCCCCTGGTGATGCCTGAATCCACCTACGTCGACGCCCTGGTCGTATCGATGGCTGAGACGCCGGCCTCCCAGGATCTCGCCGCGCCGGATCAGGGCCCGACCCTGATCCGCGATCGCAACGGCAATATGCGCGCCGCGCCCGCCCCGTCCGACGGGGATCACCAGTGACCGACGCGCCGGCCCTGTCGCGACTGCCTGAGCTGATCGCCCTCGCGGAGGAGGAATCCAGCGAGAAGCGGCGCGCCCTGCTGCGCGAGCTGACCGAGCATTTCTTCGGCGGTTCGGCCCGGACACCGGCCGAAGACAAGCTCTACGACGCCGTGCTGGTCAAGCTGGCGGACGACATGGAGACCGCTGTCCGGGCTGAGCTGTCCGCCCGCTTCGCCTCCGCGCCCGACGCCCCCCACAACCTGATCCGGCGGCTGGCGAACGACGAGGCCGCGGTCGCCGGCGCCGTGCTGGCCGCCTCGCCCGTGCTGACCGACGAAGACCTGCTTGGCGTGGTCCGCCGGCACGGACAGGACCACCTCCGCGCCGTCTCGGCCCGTCCGTCGGTGTCGGAGGCCGTCTCGGACGTGATCGTCGAGCGCGGGGACGACGAGACTCTCGGAACCCTGCTGCGCAACGACGGCGCCCGCCTGTCGCGCAAGGCCTCCGAGGCCGCCGTCGAACGGGCGAAGGTCAATCCGGCCCTGCATGAGGCGACCGTCTCGCGCGCCAACCTCCCGGCGGATCTCCTGAACGACATGTATTTCGTGGTCGAGGCCCGGCTCCGGGCCCGCATCCTCGAACAGAACGCCAGCATGGACCCGACGCTGCTGGAAAGCGCCCTCGCCGCCGGGCGCGCCCGCGTCGCCACCGACGACGGCGCCCTTCCGGCCGACTACACGGAATGCTCGGCCTATGTGGAAGAGCTCCGCGCCGCCGGGCAGCTCACGCCCCAGATGCTGGCCCGCTTCCTGCGGTCGGGCGACAAGACCGGCGGCCGCACCTCATTCCTGATCGCCCTGGCCCAGCTGGCGGACATCGACTTCCACACGGCGCGCCAGATCGTCGAGCGGCGCGAGCTGGACGCCCTGGCCGTGGTCTGCAAGGCCGCCGATCTCGATCGCGCCCTGTTCCTCACCTACGCGGTGGTGCTCCTGAACGACGACGGCGACGCCATGGCCAAGGCGCACTCCTACGCCCGCATGTACGCCGAGCTGACCCGCGAGGCGGCGCTCCGGACCCTGCGTTTCTGGCGCATGCGCCGCGGAGCCCAGGCGGCCTGACCCCAAATGCAGAACGCCCGCCCCATCGCTGGGGCGGGCGCTTCAACCGTTCCTGCGGAAAGGCCTACTTCTTGACCGGGCGGCCGGCGCGAGCGGGTTTGCGCCCGCCTTGGCCGAGGCCCATCTGCTTGGCGAGGTCCGACCGCGCCTTGGCGTAGTTCGGCGCGACCATCGGATAGTCCTTCGGCAGACCCCACTTGGCCCGGTATTCCTCGGGGCTCATGTTGTACTTGGTGCGCAGGTGACGCTTCAGCGACTTGAACTTGCGACCGTCTTCCAGACAGATCAGGAAGTCCGGCGTGATCGACTTGCGGATCGGAACCGCCGGCTCCTTGGGTTCCGGCTCGGGCTCCACCGCGCCGCTCGAAACCTGCATAAGGGCCGCGTGAATGCTGGAGATCAGACCGGGCACTTCCACGGCCTGAACATTGTTGTTGCCGACATAGGCCGACACGATGTCGGCGGTCATTTCGAGCAGTTGGGAGTTGTCTTCCATGCGCGCGGCCTCACCTTGTGATCTGATCGTTTCAGCCGAACGTTGACCGTCAGCCCGTGACACGGGTGAATAAAGACGAACCTCGATTCACGCAATAGCGTATTCGTCTTCCGTTCCGGTATCGCTTATCAGACTAGAGGCTCATTACTCGCGACGCAGATCAGCGTCCGAAGTTTTCCGCCAGCGCCAGCATCGCCGCCCGTTCGGGGGCCGAATAGTCGTCGACCTCCTCTTCCTCGCCATCCCGGATCGCTCTGAGTAGAGCCGGGGTCAGGGCGGAAGACAACGACCAGTTCCAGTACCGCAACACCGTCTGGGCGCGATCAACGGCCAGCATGTCATAGGTGACCTGAACCCGTTCCCAGACCGGATCGATCGAGCCGTCTTCCGCGGTCTCGGGCCGACGCATTGATCGCCACAGGCCCGTCAGGTCCGACTTGGCCAGGCCCGTGGCCTTGCACAGTATGGCCAGCGGCTCGCCTCCCGGGTCGCCCAGAATCTTGGC
>NZ_JAVHLH010000235.1:2570-4404 GCF_031082345.1 Brevundimonas sp.
GGCTCCGGTGATGGGTTTGACGCCGGCCAGATAGGCGATCTCCGTCGCCACTTCCCGGGTCAGGCCGTCGCGGGCGGCGGCTTCCACGGCCTGCTCCAGTCCGCCGTACGGGCTCTTCTCGATCGCCGCCCGGTTTCTCTGCCGGCGCTCGATGAACTGCAGCGCCTTGCGCGACACCGGGTCCTGCCAATTCTCCTCGGCGGCCATGGCGAAGACGTCCTCGACGACCTCCTGCATGACCTCCCGCGATACGGCGAACCTCTGCAGGATGGTGCGGCGGTCGTCCGCGTCGCACCACCAGAACATGACATAGGCCCCGGATGGCCGCAGTTCCGGCCGCTTCAGCAGATGGGCGCACAGCTGGCGTTCGGTTCGGCTCAGGCTGACGACGCCCTCCACCGCCACCTGGCTCAGCCGCGCCGTGGTGTTTCTCAGCACGGCCTCGATCACCTGGCGTTCGCCGAAGCTCATCAGGGTTTCGGTGACCACCTCTGAAAGGCCGCGGCGGCTGGCCATCAGGAAGCGGTGCTCGACCGCGGCGTCACGGGCGCAGGCCACCAGATCGGCGTCGGTCAGGGAGGCGCACTGTTCGATCAGCAGGCCCGCGATGTCGGGCTCGTCACGCAACAGCAGCCGCGCCAGGGCGTTCGGCACCTCCGCCAGCGGCGCCAGCCGCGCCGCCACCCGCTTGCGATCGTCGTGCGACGCAAGACGCAGCATCTCGACCAGCAGGTCCCCGGTGACGGAGCGTTCAAAGGCGTTGACCCGGCTGCCCGGCAGCGAGACCACGTCCGCCAGGCGCTTCAGCAGCGCGTGGCGCGCGCGAAAGCCGCCTTGCGGCTCGGCCTCCTCGGACGTGAGAGCGGGTTCGGGCATGTCGGCGGAAAGGTTAAGCCTCCCCGGTTAACCGGCTGTGACGGTCGCTACGGCTCGAACCGGTCCCAGGCCGCCCGGCTGTCCTCGACCAGGGCGAAATCGGCCTCGACCGCCCCGGACTCGGCGAACTCAAGTCTCAGCCGCACCCGGCCGTCCACCGCCCGGGCCGGATCGAAGCCGATCAGCATGAAATGCAGGTCGCTGCCGGGACGCACCTCTAGCACGCCCGACCCCGGCACGGTCCACGAGGGATCCGCCGCCATCCCGGGCGTCGGCCCGTCCCGCTGGATGCGGTGCAACTCCACCCGCTCGGCGCAGACGCAGCTGACGCGCAGCAGCTGATCGGTCACGGGCGAGCCGTTGCGGATCCGCACATAGCCGGCCACGTCGCCGCCGGCCTCGTCGACCCCGCGAACGATCCGCCGGGTCAGGTCCAGCGGCCCGGCCGAGGCGGGCGCCTCCGCGGCGTCCTGTGGCGCTGCCGGCATCTCCGGCATGGCCGACGGGTCCTCCCGGTAGTCGAATCCGCCCACCTCGACCCATCGGCCGTGCCGTTCCGTGCTCGAACGGACCTGATAGACCCCGTCGGGCCCGAAGGCGGTGGTGGACCTCAGACGTTCGATCCCGTCCGCGCCGTGCACGGTTTCCTCGATCTCGAAACCGCCCGCCCCCACGGGCGTCATGGTCCCCGTGGTGTGGAACCCGCCGGTGGTGAAGTAGTGGAAGATGTAGTCGCCGCTGTCCTTGTCGCGGAAGATCAGCGTCTCTCCGGCATAGGCCCCGCCGTTGACCGAATGCACCACCCGCACCGCATGGCCGCCAAGGGCCCAGGTCCAGCGCTGGATGTCCTCGACGCCGGCGCCGTCCGTGCCGGTCCCGCGCCAGCTCCGGCCGATCATCCGTTCAAACGGCGCATAGGCCGCGGGTCCCGTGCCGGAGGCGGCGACGGGACCCGCGG
>NZ_JAVHLH010000236.1 GCF_031082345.1 Brevundimonas sp.
GGCCGGCGCGCCGGCCGCCGTCGCCGCCGTGGCCTGCTCCAGCGCCGCCGTCATGGCCATGCGCAGGCGTTCGGGCTTGATCGGCTTCTCGACCACGGCGGCCATGCCGCAGGCGAGGTATTTCTTGGCGTCGTCGGGATCGGCGTTGGCGGTCAGGGCCACGATCGGGACCGCATTGACCGGTCCGTCCAGCGCGCGGATCGCCCGGGTCGCCTGGACGCCGTCCATGCGCGGCATCTTGATATCCATCAGCACGAGATCGAACTGGCGTTCCTGCAGCGCCTCCAGCGCCTCGACGCCGTCCTCGGCGGTTTCGGACGTGCAGCCGAACATCTCGCACAAGGCCTGGGCGACGACCCGGTTGGTGGCGTTGTCGTCCACGATCAGGATGTGCGGCGACGACGCCATCTCCAGATCGGACAGCGACTGGACGTTCGAGGCGGGCGCCTGCTCCACGCGCGTGCGGTCGACCTCGAGATCGAAGGCGAAGGTCGCGCCGCGCCCGCCGTTGTTTCGGGCCCAGATGCGGCCGCCCATGCGGTCGATGATCTGGCGGCAGATCGACAGCCCCAGGCCCGCCCCGTCGTGGCCCGAGCCGTGGACGAACGGCTCGAAGACCGTGTCCACGCGATCGGCGTCGATGCCGGGGCCGTCGTCGCGGATCCGGGCTTCCAGCGTGATCCGGTCGCCGGCGGCCGTCGCCTTCAGACTGGCCTCGACCACGCCGTTGCGGGCGAATTTCAGGGCGTTGCCGATCAGATTGTTGAACACCTGCTTCAGGCGCGGGCCGTCGACGACGGCGGCCAGTTCGGTGTCGCCCTCGTAGCTGATCATCAGGGTGACGTTGTCCTGCGAGGCGCGGGGCGCCCACACGGCCTGGATGTCATCCATCAGACTCCGCAGGGGCGTGGGCTCGGCATGCAGCTCCAGCTCGCCGGCCTCGGCCCGCGACAGGTCCAGGGCATCCTGCAGAATCCGCAGGAGAGTCTCGGACGAGTCCACGATGGTGGTCACATGGGCGTGCGCCTGCGCATTCAGGGGCTGGCGGCGCAGCAACTCGGCCACGGCGAGGACGCCGTTCATGGGCGTCCGCAGCTCGTGGCTCATGATGGTCAGGAACTGGCTCCGGGCGCGGGCCGACTTCAGGGCCTGGGTCCGGGTGTCGTTCAGCTCACGCACCTGCTCAGCCAATTCGGCGTTCTGGAGCCGCTGGCTTTCGTTGGCGGCCCGCAGCAGGGACCCCGCCGTCCCGACGCCGTGATAGCGCCCGTTGCGGGTGACGATGAAGCCCCGCATCAGCGTGCCCGCGCCGCCCTTTATCAAGCCGTCGCAGACAGTGTCGATGGCCACGCCGGCCTCGACCACCGCGGGCTCGGGGTCCATCACGTGGATGACCGGCCGACCCAGGTACAGGGCGTGGCCCAGCGGGCTGGCGATCTTCAGCAGGAAATCGTTGCGCTCGATCAGGCCGACCGGACGACGGCCGTCGACGACGGCGATCACCAGGGTGTCGGGTTCGCGCTCGAAGCGGGCGAACACCTCGCTTCCCAGCGTCTGGGGCGGCACCGCCTCGGCGCGCTCGGTGAGGACTTCGATGGTCGGCATACTCACCGGCACTCCACTGCGACCGTCGGACAATGGCAGGGAACCATTTGCCGAAGCGTTAAGCGCGTTCGGGGGCGCCTTTGCGCCGCTTTTGCGCGGGCCGTCGCGCTGGTGTAGAAGGCCGCCCCCGTCCTGGAACGGCCCATCACCCCTTGTCCATGCGCGCGGCCGACCGGCCGACCGCAGGTTTGTCATGAGCGATTCACTGCAAAAGCCTGCGAATTCCGCCCTTGTCCTGTTCTCCGGCGGGCAGGACAGCGCTGTCTGCCTGGCGTGGGCTCTGGCGCGTTACGGGCGGGTCGAGACCGTGGGATTCGACTACGGCCAGCGCCATGCGGTCGAGATGCAGGCCCGGCTGAACGTGCGCGAGGGCATGGTTCGCGTCTTGCCCCAATTCGCCGAACGGCTGGGTCCCGATCACGTCGTCGACCTGACCGGCTACGGCAAGATCGCGGACAGCGCCCTGACCAGCGAGCGGGCCATCGAGATGGACGCGCGCGGCCTGCCGACGACCTTCGTGCCGGGCCGCAATCTGGTCTTCCTGACCTGCGCCGCCGCCCTGGCCGACCGCCGGGGGCTGGAGGTGCTGGTCGGCGGCATGTGCGAGACCGACTTCTCCGGCTATCCCGACTGCCGCCGCGACACGATCGACGCCATGGCCCGGGCCCTGAGCCTCGGCCTCGACAAGCCCGTGGTCATCGAGACGCCGCTGATGGCGCTGACCAAGGCGGACACCTGGGCGCTGGCCCACGATCTCGGCGGTCAGCCGCTGGTCGAGCTGATCGTCGAGGCCTCCCACACCTGCTACCGCGGCGACCGCGAACACCGCCACGCCTGGGGCTATGGCTGCGGCGACTGCCCGGCCTGCGAGCTGCGCGCAACGGGCTACGAAGAATGGGCGGCCCGGGCATGACCTATTCGGCCAAGGAGGTCTTCCTGACGGTGCAGGGCGAGGGCGGGCAGGCCGGCCGGCCGGCCGTCTTCCTGCGCTTCGCCGGCTGCAATCTGTGGAACGGGCTGGAGCGCGACCGCGCAACGGCCGTCTGCAGTTTCTGCGACACCGATTTCGTCGGGACCGACGGCGACGGCGGGGGCAAGTTTCCGACCCCGGACGCCCTGGCCGACCACGTCGCGGCGATGTGGCGGGGCCGGGCAGGGGACCCGAAGCTGGTCGTCTGCACCGGCGGCGAGCCGTTGCTGCAGCTGGATGTGCCTCTGATCGACGCCCTGCACGCCCGCGGCTTCGAAATCGCCCTGGAATCCAACGGCACCCTGGCGGCGCCCGCCGGCATCGACTGGATCTGCGTCAGCCCCAAGGCCGACGCGCCGGTGGTCCAGACCGCGGGTCAGGAGCTGAAGCTGGTCTATCCGCAGCCCGCCGCCATGCCTGACCGGTTCGAACACCTCGCCTTCGAGCGGTTCTGGCTCCAGCCCATGGACGGCCCCGATCGCGAGGCCAATACGGCGGCGGCCATCGACTATTGCCTGAGCCATCCCAAATGGCGGCTCAGCGTCCAGACCCACAAATACATCGGCGTAAGATGAACGTTTTCGAGATCACCAAGGCGGCCACCTTCGACGCCGCCCACCACTTCCCGACCGAGCCGGAGGGCAGCCCCTACCGGCGCATCCACGGCCATTCCTTCCAGGTCGAGGCCACGGTGCGTGGCGAGACGCTGGACGCCGCCCACGGCTGGGTCGCCGATCTGGGCGCGCTGGACCGGGCCCTGAAGGCCGCGGCCGAGGAACTGGACCACGGCATGCTCAACGAGCATCCCGGGCTCGAACTGCCGTCGCTGGAGAACCTCTGCCTGTGGTTCGCCAATCGTCTGAAGCCGGAATGGCCCGGCCTCAGCCGTATCACCGTCTCGCGCCCGACCATCCACGAACGCTGCGTGCTGACGCTGTGAGCGGCGACCTGTCGATCCGACCGTATCAGCCGGCCGACGCCGCGGCCCTGTCGGCCCTCTACGAGGCCTCGGTGCGGACCCTCGGCGCGCGCGACTATTCCGCGGCCCAGATCGACGCCTGGGCGTCCCTGACCCCCACGGCAGACGCCCTGGACGGCCGGATGCAGGACGGCCGGACGCGACTGGTCGCGGTCATGGATAATATCGCCGGCTTCATCGATGTGGAACCGGACGGCCACATCGACCTGCTCTACGTCTCGCCCGAAGCCGCAGGCCTCGGCGTCGCGCGACTGCTGCTGGAGACGGCCGAAGCCCTGGCCCCGCTGTCGGGCGCAGACCGGCTGTACGCCGAAGCCAGCGAGACGGCGCGGCCGGTGTTCGAACGACGGGGTTATTCGGTCATCGCCCGCCGCGACTTCGAGGTCGCGGGCGTGCCGATCCACAACTGGGCCGTGGAAAAACCGCTCTAGCAGTCGCGGCCCTGGCGCTGGCGCTGTTCGCAACGGCGCTGCTCGCGCTCATGCTCGCGCTGTTCCCGCTCGCGTTTCGCCCGGGTCTCCTCGTCGGAGGTGGTCACGGCGTCGACGCCGGCGCCGACCACGGCCCCCGTCGCCTTGGCCGTTCCGCCGACCACGGCCGCGCCCGCGCCCACCACGGCGCCGACGAGGCAGCCCTGCAGCATCAGGGCGCCGCCCAGTACGGCGGCCAGGACGGCGCTGCGCATGACCATGATCTTCATTGGAAATCTCCCGACGCCGCATCCTGGAGCAGAAAGGGTGAACGCCGACTGACCGCAGGCGGATGGTGGGCGGCGAGGGGTTCGAACCCCCGACCCCCTCGGTGTAAACGAGGTGCTCTGACCAGCTGA
>NZ_JAVHLH010000237.1 GCF_031082345.1 Brevundimonas sp.
GACCAGGCCAAGGAGCTGCTCAGCCAGGAGCTCAGCCACCGCATCAAGAACATCTTCGCCGTGGTCTCGGCCCTGATCGCGCTTTCGGCCCGCCAGCACCCGGAGGCCAGGGCCTTTGCGACGGCGGTCCGCACCCGCATCAACGCCCTGGCCCGGGCCCACGAGTTCGTCCGGCCGCATACCGAGAGCTCGAAGCCGACGGTCGGCTCGATGACGCTGCACGCCTTCCTGACGGACCTGTTCAAGGCCTACAGCGACCTGAAGGGAAAGCCTCGGATCATCCTCAGCGGCGACGACGCCACCTTCGACGACCAGGCCGCGACCTCGGTGGCCCTGCTGTTCCACGAACTGGCCACCAACGCCGCCAAATACGGCGCCCTGTCGCGCGAGGACGGCCGGGTGGCGCTGGACACCCGGCGCGCGGACGACCGCTTCATCCTGACCTGGACCGAGACCGGCGGGCCGCCCGTCGCCGGTCCCCCCGCCCACACCGGCTTCGGCTCCTCGCTCGCCAGCCTGTCCGTCGAGGCCCAACTGGGCGGCCGGCTGGAACGAAAGTGGTCGCCGTCCGGTTTGCAGGTGATCGCGGACCTCCCCGCAACCGCCCTGTCCCGCCGCCGCGCGGCGCAAAACGTCGCATGACGGAACCGGGGCGATCCATCCACGCTTTCTCCGGCTCTCCCGGATGAACAACGATTTTTGACTGACCGACCGAAATGACCGCCCGCATTCTGATCATCGAAGACGAGGCCCTCGTGGCGATGGAGCTCCGCTTCGTCCTCGAGGACCTCGGCCATGAGGTGGTGGCGACCGTGGCGGACGCCGCGTCCGCCCGCGACATCGTGCGTGAGAGCGATGTCGATCTCGCCCTCGTCGATATCCACCTGTCGGACGGCCCCACAGGCGTGGCGCTCGGCCGCGAACTGGGTCAGGAGCTCGGCGTCTCGGTGCTGTTCATGACGGCCAATCCCGGCATGGTGCGCGACGGCGTCGCCGGCACCATCGGGGTCCTGTCCAAGCCGACCGACGAAGCCGCGGTGCAGAAGGCGGTCGACTACGCCCTGCGCCGCCGCTCGGGCGCCCCGGTGCAGTATGCGCCGCCGGGACTGCAGCTGTTCGGCTGATCGCCCGGCCTCGTCCGGCTCACCAGACCCCGATCTTCTCCGCTTCCTTGTGCGAGATCGGATGGCCCTTGGCCTTGTGGTCCTGCTCGGCCAGGAAGCGCACCGCCTCCAGCGCCGCCATACAGCCCATGCCCGCCGCCGTGACGGCCTGGCGATAGACGTCGTCGGTCACGTCTCCGGCCGCCCAGACGCCTTCGATGGCCGTCGCGGCGGTGCCCGGCTTGACCACCAGATAGCCGCCCTGCTTGGTCTCCAGCTGGCCCGCGAACAGCTCCGACGACGGGGCGTGGCCGATGGCGATGAACACCCCGTCCGCCTTGATCTCGCGCGTCTCGCCGGTCTTGACGTTCTTCAGCCGCGCCCCGGTGACGTTGACGCCGCCGATGTCGTTGGTCTCGCCCAGGATCTCGTCGATGGCCGAGTCCCAGATCACCTCGACCTTGGGGTTGGAGAACAGCCGGTCCTGCAGGATCCGCTCGGCCCGGAACTCGTTGCGGCGGTGCACGACCGTCACCTTCGAGGCGAAATTGGTCAGGAACAGCGCCTCCTCGACCGCGGTGTTGCCCCCGCCGACCACGATCACGTCCTTGCCGCGATAGAAGAAGCCGTCGCAGGTGGCGCAGGCCGAGACGCCGAAGCCCTGGTATTTGGCCTCGGACTCGATCCCCAGCCATTTGGCCTGGGCGCCGGTCGAGATGATCACCGTCTCGGCCAGCAGTTCGGTCCCGGAATCCAGCGTCAGGCGGAACGGACGTTGCGACAGGTCGGCCTTGACGACGATGTCCTCGATCACCTCGGTCCCGACATGCTCGGCCTGGGCGCGCATCTGCTCCATCAGCCACGGGCCCTGGATGACGTCGGCGAAGCCGGGATAGTTCTCGACGTCGGTGGTGATGGTCAGCTGGCCGCCGGGCTGCAGGCCGGCGACGACCACCGGGTTCAGCATGGCGCGAGCGGCGTAGATGGCGGCGGTCCAGCCGGCGGGGCCGGACCCGATGATGGCGACGCGGACGGTGCGGGGAGTGCTCATTCGCCTAATCTAGGCGCTGATTCCCGCGAAGGGGAGGGCTACCGGCGCTGGTAGGGCTGGAATGAGCAGTCGGGGGCCACGAGGGCGTAGATGACCTCCGGCGTGTCGCCCGGATTGGGTTCGGCGAACACGCCGACCTCGTCGTGTTCGGCGAGATACGCCACCTCGTCGGGGCCGAGGATCCGAGGGAGGCCGTATTTGGCGTAGGTCGCGCCGTTGACGACCAGCGGCTCGCTGTTCCTGAACCAGTCCCGGCCCTCGGCGCCGGTGAACGGCGTCTTCGAGATGTCGGCCCATCCCTGCCGGGTGATGTAGGCGTAGCCGTTCCGGTCCACGAAGGGCGCATCGTCGTCGCTGAAGAAGGCCCCGTAGGGGACCGGCAGAAGTTGCTTGCCGCCGGGGGTGAAACCGCACCACCAGATGTCGATCCGGTCCGGAACGGGACCTGTCGCCTGCTGGGCGGCGATGGAAGGGGACGGCGCGCCCAGGGCGGCGGCGAGGACAAGGGCTGTGATCATCATGCCCGGATGCTAGTCTGCCGATCATTCGTTCGGCAACCGGGAGTCAGATATGGAAGGCCGCAGTCATCTGGGCATCGGCATCGCCCTCGGCGTGGCCATCGGCGCCGGCCTGGGCGTGGCGATGGACAATCTGGCCATGGGGATCGGCGTCGGCGTCGCCATCGGCGTGGCGCTCGGCGTCGCCCTGGACGCGAGCAAGAGCAAGGGCGGCAAGGGCGACTGACCTTATCCCTCCCCGCCCCGGGGAGGGTGGTCGACGCGCAGCGTCGACCGGGTGGGGCCGGCCGCTTGCACAACCCTCTCCAGTCGCGCAATCTATAAGTGCGCGGAGAAAAGCAGATGCCGGTTGTCGCCAGAGCCCGGGCCATGCGCAAGAGGATGAGTCCTCCTGAGGCTCGCCTCTGGGTAGCGCTGCGGCGTCTGCGAGCGCGGGGATATCACTTCCGTCGCCAGCACCCGATGCTTGGGTTCTACCCCGACTTCATCTGCCTCGACCGGCGGTTGATCGTCGAGGTCGACGGCGCCGGGCATAACTGGCGGGTCGAGCAGGACCGGCGCCGGGACGCCGCCTTCGCGCGTGAGGGGTTCACGACATTGCGCTACGACAACGCATCGATCCGGGACAATCTGGATGGCGTTCTGGCTTGGATTGTGGCGCGGCTTGAGGCGGCCGCCCCCACCCGGCCGCTGCGCGGCCACCCTCCCCGGGACGGGGAGGGAGAAGGCTGAGGCGATTTCCCTCCCCGAGACGGGGAGGGTGGTCGGCGCGCAGCGTCGACCGGGCGGGGGCGGTCTCCTAGGCCCGCCCCATCCGCTCCAGCACGACCCGGGCCGCGCGACCGGTCTCGTCGAGCGGCTCGTAGGTCCAGTCCTCGTCCAGCCATCGATCGAACGGCCGGGAGACGCCGCGCGCCTCCAGGTCCGCGTGAAGCCGGTCGAACTTGTCCGCCTTCCTGCGCGGGGTCATGGGCAGGATGTGCACCGGCTTGCCGGTCGAGGCCGCCTCGGCGGCCATGTTGGCGCTGTCGATCGTGACAAGCACGTGGTCGGCATAGTGGAGGAAGGCGAAGTACGGGTTCGGGCCGGTTCCGTCCCAGATCCATCCGGGCAGATCGCTCAGGCGCGCGATCATGGTCGCTTTCGCCGCCTCCGGCGTTCGCCGGGAGAAGGTCATCATCAGCGAGCCGCAATGCCCGTCGATCGCATCGCGAATCCGCTCGACGAGGATGGCGGCATAGGCCTCGGGTAGGTCGTAGGCGCGCGAGCGGCCGCCGATCAACACGGCCACGCGAGGCTCCGGCAGCTTCTCCAGCCGGTCAGCGAACGCGGGGGCCGACTCCGCCAGTCGGGCAGGCGTCACCCGGTGCGGCGAGCCGGTGATCGACAGAACATTGGGGCCCGTGAGCTGGTCATGCGCCGGGGCGACGACGAGGTCGTAGGCGTCATTTCGCCAGCGCGGATCCTGGGTCTGCACCACGAAGGTCCGGCCGTCGGACCGCTCCTTCACGCGTATCGACAGCGGCAGGGTTGCCCGCCCGGTCGCGATCCACAGGTCCGGCCAGGTCTCGCCCGGGCCCGGCTCGACCGGGTCCGACGACGGGTCCAGCATCCAGCCAGCCTTCAGGGCCGAGGGCAGTTTGTCGAAGGCCTTGCGCCAGCGGATGCGTTTGACGGTGATGTCGGCGGGGGTCAGCCGCTGTACGG
>NZ_JAVHLH010000238.1 GCF_031082345.1 Brevundimonas sp.
CCACGGCCCGCCAGCGCGCCGTGGTCGCCGGCCGCGGTCGAGGCGGCGCTGGCCGAAGGACGGCCGGTGCTGATCAATTTCACCGCCGACTGGTGCGTGACCTGCAAGATCAACGAGCGGACCTCGCTGGGCTCGGCGAAGGTCGCGGCCGCGATGGAGGCGGCCAACGCCGTCTATCTGGTCGGCGACTGGACCCGTCGCGACGACGCCATCACCGCCGAATTGGAGAGGCACGGCCGCTCGGGGGTGCCGCTGTATCTGCTGTACTCGCCCGGCTCGCCCGAGCCGCGCATCCTGCCCCAGCTGCTGACCGAGGGGGTGGTGATCGAGGCGCTGGGGGAGGCTGGCTGAAGACCCTCTCCCGTTGGGAGAGGGCTTGAGCGCCCGGGAGCGAAGCGATCGGTCGCGCGAAAGGGTGTGGGGCGGTGGCCTGCAGTCGGCGCAAGCCGCGTCGCCGACCGGAGCGGCGGCTCACGCCGACTGAAACAACCGACCCACATCCGACCGGGCTCCGCCCGGCCACCTTCTCCCAATGGGAGAAGGATCAGGGGATGAGGCCGGCGGCGTGGGGGCGAATGGCGGGATCCGCGCTAGGCCTCCGGCTGCGGCGGCGCCGTGATGACCTCGACATTGTCGTTGAGCAGATAGGCCAGTTCGTCGAGGGCGACGCGGCGCTCGGCCGGATTGGGCGCGGCCTCCACGGCGGCGACCTTGACCGGGATGTCTTCCGAGATGCCGCGCAGGATGCATTTCAGGTCGTTGTCCGTGCCCCGTTCCTTGAGGATCAGGTGACCCTGCATGTCGAGCGCGGCCAGTTCCGACGCCTGGGTCTTGAAGCGGCTGAAGGCCGGGCTGGCGAAGAAGTCGGCCTGATCACCGGCGCCAGCGGCCAGCCAGGCCTGAACCTCACCGTGAAGGCCGCCCGAGCGGGCGACGATGTCGGCGAACAGGGGCTCCGAGGCGACGGACACGGGCGCGCTCGGGGCAACCGGCGGCTGGGCCGCGGCGATGGCCACGTTCGGGTCGGAGAGCAGCAGGGAGACGGCCAGGGCGACGCCGCAGGACATGGCGGACCTCATAATGTTGGGCCGAATCACGGTTTCGGCGTTGAACCGGCTTACGCCCCACCCGTAAACGAGGGTTTACCCTCCTCCCGCAGAGTTCGCCCATGACCGCCCGCAAACAGGCCCTGGACATGCTTCGCGCCGTGGCGCGCAAGGACGCCGGCGCGCGCATCGTGCATCAGTTCGCGACCGATCAGGGACGATCCGAGCGCATGGGCGTGGAGGCGGCCGGCCTGTATCTGGACCTGTCCAAACAGAGCTGGACCGCCGAGGGCTTCGAGGCCGCCCTCGATCTGGCCCGGGCCTGCGACATAGAGGGACGGCGGGCGGCCCTGTTCGGCGGCGAGGCGGTCAACAACACCGAGGGCCGGGCAGTGCTGCACCCCGCCCTGCGCGCCGCCGACGACGCCGATTTCCGGGCCCTGGGCGAGCCGGTCTCGAAGGCGGTGGCGGCGACCCGGCGCGAGATGGCGCAGTTCGCGACGGACATCGGCTCAGGAGCCGAAACCGGCGGGACCAAACAGCCGTTCACGGCCATCGTCCACATCGGCATCGGCGGCTCGGACCTGGGGCCGCGCCTGCTGTGGGACGCGCTGCGGCCGCTGGAGCCGACCATCGACCTGCGCTTCGTGGCCAATATCGATCCGCGCGACATGGGCGAGGCCCTGGCCGGGCTGGATCCCGCGACGACGCTGGTGGTGGTGGTGTCCAAGACCTTCACCACCCAGGAGACGCTGGCCAACGCCGATCTGGCCAAGGCCTGGCTGGCCGAAAGCCTGTCGCCGAAGCGGCTGGTCCGGCACCTCGTCGGGGTCACCGCCGCGCCGGACAAGGCCGAGGCCTGGGGCTGCGGCCGCACCTTCGGCTTCCGCGACTGGGTCGGCGGCCGCTATTCGCTGTGGTCGGCGGTCAGCCTGTCGGTCGCGGTGGCGCTGGGCTGGGACGTGTTCGAACGGGTGCTGGCCGGTGCGCGCGCCATGGACGACCATTTCCGCGAGGCGGATCTGGAGAAGAACGCCCCGGTGCTGCTGGCGCTGGCGCAGGTGTTCAACGTCGAAGGTCTGGACCGGCACGCCCGTACGGTCGCCCCCTACGCGCATGGCCTGCGCCGTCTGCCGGCCTTCCTGCAGCAGCTGGAGATGGAATCGAACGGCAAGCGGGTGAAGCGCGACGGCTCGCCCGTCGACACCGCCACCGGGCCGATCGTGTTCGGCGAGCCGGGCACCAACGGCCAGCACGCCTTCTTCCAGCAGATTCACCAGGGGCCGCAGGTGGTTCCCGCCGAATTCATCGTGGTCCGCCACACCTCCGAGGCGGCCATGGACGACCGCCAGGGCGACGCGCCGCTGTGGTCCAACGCCCTGGCCCAGGCCCAGGCCCTGATGGTCGGCAAGACCGAAGCCGAGGCGCACGCCGAACTGCGGGCGGCCGGGGCGGACGAAGCCGAGGCCGACCGGCTGGCGCCGCACAGGACCTTCCCCGGCGACCGGCCGTCGACGACCCTGCTGATGGACGCCCTGACGCCCGAGGCGGTCGGGGCCCTGATCGCCCTCTATGAGCACAAGACCTTCGTCGAGGGCGTCATCTGGGACATCAACAGCTTCGACCAGTGGGGCGTCGAACTGGGCAAGGTGCTGGCCAGGGCGATCCTGACGGACGTGCAGGCGGGGGAGCCGTCGGAAGGGTTGGATCCGTCGACGGCGGAGCTGATGAAGCGGCTGATGGTGTAGGGGGGCCGACGCTGGCGCTCGTCCACTTGTCAGCATCCACGCCGTGTGGAAACTGTTCAGCCTGTCTGTTCCGGGGCCCAACATGATCCGCACCTCTGTCATCGCTGTCCTGTTTTCGCTCGGCTTCGGAACGTCGGCGATCTCCCAAACACCCGCGCCCACGGAACTTCGAACGCCGGCGGACCCCCTCTCCTATGTCGAGGGCGATTGGTATGATGTGCGGCGGAAGATCAAGGTGACGGTTTCGGAAGGAACAGTGACGATCAGCGAGTTCGACACTGAAAGCTCACTGCCCCGGCAGTATCGCGTCGGCACCGTCATCGGCCGTCTTCGGGCTGGCCGTCAGGATGGAGAGCGCTCGTATCGCTTTACCGGTGAGTGCATCGAACCCAACTTCGACGGCGTCAGCAGTGCCATGGTGAACTGTTTCGATTTGCAGCAACTCACCGCCTCCCGGTCCCCGGACGGGAGTGTTTTCAATACCTTGAAAGTAAAATTGCTTGAGTTGCGTCGCCGCGAAGCGATCAGCGAAGGTGAATGGGCCGCCCGTCGGTAACGAAGGAAGGTTTCCGAGGAATCGAAGGTCGAAAGCGGGCCCCGACGGGCCTGCCCGAAACCCGCCCATGAAAAAGACGGCCTCCGTTTCCGGCGCCCGCCTTCCTCGCCCACGCCCGACCAATACTCACGCGGCCGGGCGAAAGGGAGCTGTTCTACCAGCGACGCTCGTAGCGATAGTCGCGGTTGTGATTCTGGGCGCTGCGCCACTGGCCATGGTTCCTCCAGAAGCGGCCGTCGCGGTAGTAGCCACGGCCCTGATAGGTGCGGCCCTCAACGTAGCGCTCGTTGTAATTGCGGTCCCCGTACTGGCGGTCACGGCTGTTGATGCCATGCTCGCGTTCCCAGTGACCGAGGTTCCGGTAGCAGCGGCCGTCGCGGTAATACTGGCAGTCCTGACCGCGGTAGGCGCCCTCGTCGTAGCGGTGGCGATCATTGTCGCCCGAGGCGGCGATGACGCCGCGGATGATCGCGTCGAACAGCGGGTCGCCGCCGTAGCCGTAGGACTGGGCGCTGGCGGGCGCCGCGGCGGCGAGCGCGAGGGCCGCGACCGAACCGGCGGCGAAGGTCTTGAAGGAAATTTTCATCGGATGGCTCCTTTGACGGCGCCGAAGCGGCATGGACCCGCAGTTATGGCCGCCTGCGCGTGTATGGAGCCGGAGGACGGGGTTCATTCGCGGTTCATCCCGCATTCGCCGGCGAGGCCACGATTCCCGAGCGGCCGTGCTTGACGATGGGGGTCGGGAGCCCTACCTGCCCACTCGTTAGCACTCGGGGGCAGCGGCTGCCAAAGCCGGACTCCGGGGCTCAATCGAAATTGTATTGGGAGACACTACAGATGGCGTTTCGTCCGCTCGGCGACCGCGTGCTCGTGAAGCGCGTGGAAGAAGAATCCAAGACCAAGGGCGGGATCATCATCCCCGACTCGGCCAAGGAGAAGCCGCTGGAGGGCAAGGTCATCGCCGCCGGCAAGGGCAAGATCCTCGAGAACGGCGAGGTCCGCCCGCTGGACGTCAAG
>NZ_JAVHLH010000239.1 GCF_031082345.1 Brevundimonas sp.
CGGCGGACCGCGCGAGCTGGCGGCGATCCGCACCGGCCTGTCGGTGGCCGAGGGGGTGGCCGGGCTGTTTCCGCCCGAACGCGATCCGCTGACCGGACCGCCGGCCCGGCTGGTCGGCTGCCTCGATCGGCTGGCGCTGTCGCCGGAGACCGGCCGCCTGCTGGTCGATCTGCACGAGGGACTGGTGGCCGAGCCGCCGCATCTGGCCCGCGACGGCGGCTTCGTCGCCCCCGGCTACCGACCCGAACTGGAGGAGTCCCGGCGCCTGCGCGACGACAGCCGACGCGTGGTCGCCGATCTGGAAGCGCGCGCGATCGCCGAGTCCGGCGTGGCCTTCAAGATCCGGCACAACGCCGTGCTCGGCTATTTCCTCGAGGCCTCGGCCAAGGCCGCCGAACCCCTGCTGCGGCCGACCGGCGAGAGTCCCTTCATTCATCGTCAGACCCTGGCCAACCAGGTGCGGTTCACCACCGTCGAACTGTCCGAACTGGACGCGAAGATCAGCCAGGCCGGGCACCGCGCCCTGGCCATCGAGGGCGAGACCTTCGAGACGTGGCGGCGCACGGTGCAGTCCTTGGCCCGACCGCTGCAGGCCGTGGCCGAGGCGCTGGCCGAATTCGACGCCCACTCCGCGCTCGCCGAATGGGCCGAGGAGGTCGGGGCGGTGCGCCCGGCGGTGGACGACACCGCCTGTTTCGAGGTCACCGCCGGGCGCCATCCAGTGGTCGAGGCGGCGGTGAAGTCGGCCGGCGACCCCTATACGCCCAACGACTGCAAGCTCGACGGCTCGGGCGCCGGCTGCGCCCGCCTGTCGATCGTCACCGGCCCCAACATGGCCGGCAAGTCGACCTTCCTGCGCCAGAACGCCCTGCTGGTGGTGCTGGCCCAGGCCGGCGCCTTCGTGCCCGCCCGCGCCATGCGTCTGGGCGTGGTCGATCGTCTGTTCAGCCGCGTCGGGGCCGGCGACGACCTCGCCCGGGGCCGTTCGACCTTCATGACCGAGATGGTCGAGACCGCCGCCATCCTGACCCAGGCCACCGACCGTTCGTTCGTGGTTCTGGACGAGATCGGCCGCGGCACCGCGACCTATGACGGCCTCGCCATCGCCTGGGCTGTGGCCGAGGCCCTGCACGATCACAACCGCGCCCGCACCCTGTTCGCCACCCACTATCACGAGCTGGCCGGGCTGGAGACGCGGCTGGCCCATGTCTGCAATCTGTCGATGAAGGCCCGCGAGTGGAACGGCGACCTGGTCTTCCTGCACGAGGCGGCCCCCGGGGCGGCCGATCGCTCCTATGGGGTGCAGGTGGCGAAACTGGCCGGCGTGCCCGCCGCGGTGGTCACCCGCGCCCGCGCGGTGCTGGAGCGGCTGGAGGGCGAGAAGACCGCCGCCATCAGCCTCGACGACCTGCCGCTGTTCGCCATGGCCGAACCGCCCGCCCCGCCGCCGTCCTCGGCCGTGCAGGACGCCCTGGCGGCCATCGAGCCCGACGAACTGTCGCCGCGCGAGGCGCTCGAGGCGCTCTACCGCCTGAAGGCGATCAAACCCTAACCGGCCCGGGCGAAATCGAGCACGCAGGCCGTGCGCCAGACCGGATGCGGGGCGCAGGCCGCGCCGACCAGGGTGTAGGTCGGGTTGAACAGGATGCGGCGGTGCCCCCGGTCCGGCACGCCGTCGTCGACGATCAGCTGCAGGATGACGTCCTCGGCCCTGTCGGGTCCGTAGGCGATGGCCTCGCCGGTCGCGCTCCAGCGGTCGTAACGGCGCATGCGGTCGGACGGGCTGGAGCCGTCGGCGCCGACGTGGGCGACCTCGCCGGTGCGGCCCTGCTCGCCGGCGTGATCCGCCGCGGCACGGCCCAGCCCCTCACTCTCGCGCAGGGCCGGGAGCGGAGCTTGGCGTTCCAGGAAGGCGACAGCCTCGTCGACCGCCGCCGGTCCCTCGCGGGTGACCACGGCGATCTCCCCCGGCCGTTCGATGCGGTCGCCGCGGAACAAGGCGCGCAGGGCGCGGGCCTTGCGGGCGTAGGCGGCCGGATCGGTGCGCGCGGCGTTGAGTTCGGCGACGATGTCGGCCCGGGCAACGGCTTCGACGGTCCGCGGCGCGTCGGTCGGGGAGAGCCCGGCGCCGGCCGGGGCGCATCCTGCGAGCAGGGCGGCCAACAGCAGCCCCGGGGTTCTGATCATGCCGCGCCTCCCTGACACGCGCACTGTCGCGCAGGCCCGCGCCACGGTCTATACCGGCGCGATGAGCCCCCGCAGCCGCCGCCCGGCCGATGCCGCAGACCCGCGGGTGTCCGAAAGCGACGCCTGGGCCGCCGCCGCTTCCGCCTCCAGCCCGCGCGCCGCCGTCACCGTCCTGCTCAGGGAACGTTGGGAGGCGGCGCGGGCGCGCGCGGCCCAGCGGCTGGAATACGGCTTGGGCGGAGTCGAGGTCGCGAAACTGTATGCGGCGGCGGCGGACGACATGCTGACCTCCCTGTGGCGGTTCGCCACCGAGGCCCTGTATCCGGCCCCCAATCCGACCGAGGCGGAGCGGCTCAGCCTGATCGCCGTGGGCGGCTACGGGCGCGGCGTGCTGGCGCCGTTCTCCGACCTCGACCTGCTGTTCCTGAGGCCGTGGAAGTCGATCCCCCGCACCGAGCAGGTCATCGAATTCATGCTCTATGTGCTGTGGGATCTGGGGGTGAAGGTCGGCCAGTCGGCGCGGTCGGTCGACGAATGTCTCGCGTTGGCCAAGGCGGACATGACGGTCCGCACGGCGCTGCTGGAGGCGCGGCCGCTGGCCGGCGATCTGGCGCTGGCCGAGGATTTCATCGCCCGCTTTCGCGCCTTCGTGGTCAAGTCCGACCCGCGGCCCTTCATCGCCGCCAAGCTCGAGGAACGCGACGCGCGTCATCAGAAGGCCGGGGCGGTGCGCTACCGGGTCGAACCCAACGTCAAGGACGGCAAGGGCGGGCTGCGCGACCTCAACACCCTGTTCTGGATCGCCCGCTCGCTGGCGCCCGACAGCCCGCTGGGCGCCCGCGTCATGGACGACCTGCTGACGTCGCGCGAGCGCCGCACCTTCGAGGAAGCCTTCGACTTTCTGTGGCGCACCCGGGCGCATCTGCACCTGCTGGCCGGCCGGGCGGAAGAGAAGCTGACCTTCGACCTGCAGCCCGAGGTGGCCCGGCGGATGGGCTGGCGCGGCCGCGGCGACGAGCCGGCGGTCGAGCGGTTCATGCGCCGCTACTTCCTCGTCGCCCGCGACGTCGGCGGCCTGACCCGGGCCATGTCGGCCAAGCTGGAGGCGCGACAGCAGAAGCCGACCCTGAGCCTGTCGCGGCTGATCCCGGGCCGCCGGCGCAAGCTCGGCGTCGAGGGCTTGATCGAGGACGGCGGACGGCTGTCGGTCACCGGTCCCGAGGTGTTCGCCGCCGCGCCCGAAAAGCTGCTGATGCTGTTCCGCTGCGCCGACACGCACGACCTGGACCTGCATCCGGACGCCTTTTCGGCGGTCAGCCGGTCGCTGTCGCTGGTCACGCCTTCGCTGCGCCGGGACCCGGAGGCGACGCGGGCCTTCCTCGACATCCTCGCCCACGGCCAGCGGCCCTACCGGGTGCTGACGCTGATGAACGAGACCGGCCTGCTGGGGCGGTTCCTGCCGGAATGGGGCCGGATCGTCGGCCAGACCCAGTTCAACATGTACCACGCCTATACGGTCGACGAGCACACCCTGCAGGCCATCGGCATCATCAACGACATCTGGCGCGGCAAGCTGAAGGCCGAGCATCCCAACGCCAGCGAGATCGTCCATCGCATCGACGATTTCGAGGCCCTGATGCTGGCCATGATGCTGCACGACGTCGGCAAGGGCGGCGACCGCGGTCAGCTGGAGGATGGGGCCATCGCCGCGCGCCGGGCCTGCGACCGTCTGGGCCTCGACCCCCGCCGGATCGAGTTCGTGGTCTGGCTGGTGCGCAACCACCTGGCGCTCAGCGACTACGCCCAGAAGCGCGACGTCTCGGACCCGGAGACGGTGCGGGCCTTCACCGAACTGGTCGGCGATCCGGAACGGCTGCGCACCCTGCTGATCCTGACGGTCGCCGACATCCGCGCCGTCGGCCCCGGGGTCTGGAACGGCTGGAAGGGCCAGCTGATCCGCGATCTCTACCAGCGCACGGAAGCGGCCTTCCGGGGCGAGACCCTGCATCCGGTCGATCCGCTGGACGACTATCCGGAGCTGATGCGCCGCGGCCGGGCCGAAGGAGTGGTGGCCGAGGTGCTGGAGGCCGATCCGACCGAGGCGGAAGGGCCGTCGGCGACCCGGGTCGCGGTGGCGGCGCGCGATCGGCCGGGGCTGTTCGCTGACCTGGCCCAGGCG